>NZ_RYYH01000010.1:0-56490 GCF_004378995.1 Campylobacter sp. US53
AGAAAGTCTAAACCAAAATTCTCTATACCCCCCCCCCGTGAAGTTAAAAAGCTTAATAGCTGGCATAGATGTCCTTGGAAAATAAAATTAAAATAACAATGTTTTATAACATCGCAAAAAACGAGTGCAATTCTAATTAAATTTAGCTTAATTATAAATTAAATTAAAATTTATTATTTTATTCCCATTGAAATATAATATCCATATTTTAAACAAAAAAATAAATACATGATTGGCTTTTAAATACTATAAAAACTACATTTAAAAGCCCTAAATAAAATGATTTATGTAATAAATATTACTTTTATATAAAAATTTAGGGTAAATGAAAAAACAATATCTAAAAGCCTAATTTACAATACTTTGAGAAATTAAAAAATAACAATTTCAAAAATAAAAAAGAAATTTGTGATTTTTTTTATTTTTTTAAAGAAAATAGTATAATTTTTTTGCAAAGTGATAAAAAAATTAAATTAAAATGTAGTTTTTTAGCTTAAAATATCTTAAAATTTCTTCTTTAGCTTTTAAAATATCATCAGTATTTAACTCAAGATCAATCTTATCTGGTTTTTTATAAGTTTTATCATAATACTCCAAAAGCATAACAATAAGCTTTTGCCATTCTTTTCTCTCATAACTTTGAAGCAAATCTTGGCGTAAATTTAAGCTGATATAAGGGCTAATTTTTTGCACACATTGTTGAAATTTTAAAAGAGTCATTTTCTCTTGATAAATTTTTTGTATTCTTTTAATGCGATTTTCCAAAGAACAAAAACAATAAATTTTAAAAGCCTTTTGCATTTTTTCATAAAATTTCAAAGGTAAGATGATATCCCCTATTTTGCGACTTTCGCTTTCTATGAAAGCAAAATTTTCTAAATTTTGCATATTGTGAAAAAGTTCTGCTTCAAAAGCTTTTTGCGTAGGTTGTTTTCCTAAAATATCACCAAAAGACGAGCCTAAATGATTTGCTATTTTTTCCAAATTTATAGCTTGTGGAAGTTGCTCTAAAAGCTCTGTTTTTCCACAGCCTGTATTGCCGCAAAGAGTAAAAAAATCAAAATTTATTTCATTTTCAAAATAATGCGTTACAAAAGTTCTATAAGCTTTAAAGCCACCTTTTAAACGCACCACTCTAAAGCCAAGCTCACTTAAAATCACTGCGATAGACTTTGAACGCAAACCCCCACGAGAACAATAAATCCCCACCTTTTCTCCTATGCGAAAATTTTGGGTGATTTCTAATATATGCTTAGCGGTATTTTGACAAATATAACTCGCACCCCTAGCCTTAGCTAAAGCTTGATTTTTCTTATAAATTGTTCCTATTTCTTGATATTCTTCATCATTGAGTGCATAAAAATTTAAAGCTCCTATCAAATGAGAATGCAAAAATTCTCTAGGGCTTCTTGCATCGATTAAAAGAGAGAAATTTTCTTTTTGAAATTCTGTAAATTCAACTTCACTGAGCATTTTTAAAAGCCAAAACAAGTTTTTGATAAACTTGCTCGATATTAGTGCCACAAACCCTAGTTTCTCCTATGGTTGTGATAAAATTTGTATCTCCTGCCCAGCGTGGCACTAGATGATAATGACAATGAAAAGCTATGCCAGCTCCCGCATCTTTGCTTAAATTCATACCGATATTGACCCCATTTGCATGAATTTGCTCTTTTAAAATTTTCACTCCCAAACGCACAAAATGGCTCATTTCTTGCCAAATTTCATCGCTTAAATTTTCTATATGCTCTTCATGTATATAAGGAATCACCATAAAATGCCCCGCAGAATAAGGATAGCGGTTCATCACTCCAAAACAATGCTTTGCTCTAAAAATCACGCCTAAATCTTCATCACTTTTAATCTTATTAGCACAATCACAAAATGGACAAATGCTTTTTTCTTTTTCAAAATACTCACTCCGCCATGGTGCATACAAATACTGCATTTTCCCTCCTTAAAGCAAAGCTTTTAAAGCCTTTCCTTCATCTTCTTCACGCATAAAATATTCGCCGATTAAAAAAGCATCAACGCCTAAATTTTGTAAATGCTCTAAAAATTCTTTATTTTCTAAACCGCTTTCTGCGATGATGATTTTTGAATTTGGGATTTGTGGGATAAGTTTTTCGCACAAACTCATATCCATAGTAAAATCCTCTAAATTACGATGATTGATACCGATAATATCCGCTCCAGCAAAAATAGCCTTACTCAAATCCTCTTTATCATGAATTTCAACCAAAGCCTCAAGACCTAAATGTCTTGCAAACTCAAGCAGTTTTTTAAGCTCTTTCATGCTTAGCATTTTAGCGATCAGCAATACAAAATCTGCCCCATAAACCAAAGCTTCTAAAATTTGATACTCATCAAAGATAAAATCTTTTCTAAGTAAAGGAATTTGTGTATAACGGCGTATAAGACTTAAGTATTCTAAAGAACCTTTAAAAAAATGTGGCTCAGTCAAAACAGAAATCGCCGCAGCTTTGTTCTTCTCATAATTTAAAGCGATACTCAAAGGATCAAAGTCTTCTCTAATGACTCCCTTGCTAGGACTTGCTTTTTTTACTTCTGCTATGATTTTAACTTCTTTTTCTACTCTTTTTAAAGCTTTAATCACATCTTTTGGAAAGAAAGGATTTGAAGCTAAAGAACGCCCTAACATATCATAAGGAAGTTTTAGTTTGCGTTCTTTTAAATCTTCTTTTGTTTTTTCAAAAATTTTATCCAATATCATGGTTTTACACACGCCTTTATCGCTTTTATATGAGCTTTACTCTCATCAGAATTTGCAAATTCTTTATCATCTAATGTTTGTTTTAAAATTTCCCATGCTTGCTTACAATCGCCTAGTTTATAATACCCCCAAGCTAAAGAATCTAAATAATACAAATTCTGCGGATCTTTTTCTAAGGCAAGTTTCACAAGCTCTATACCTTTTTTAACATCTAAATCATAATCTATAAGCAAATATCCATAGTAGTTTAAATACAAAGCATTGCTATCTTTATCGATAGCCTGTTCGAATTTTTCTTTTACAGAATCAATTACTTTTGGAGTGATTTTTTTAGCTTCATTTGCAGCTTCAAATTCAAAAACTGCCGCTCGTAGAAGATATTCTTTATTTTTTGTTTTATGATAAAGAGCTAAACTCATTTTTTTAGCATCATCAAAGCGTTTTAAATTCTGATACAAAGCGAGTTTAATATCATCATCTAAATCATACTGCAAAGAAATTTTTAAAGCTTCTTCTGTTTTGCCTTGAGAATTTAAAAGCTCAACCAAAGCCAATGCAAAACTTTTATTTTTGGTAAGTTGATAAAGCTCTTTATATATACTTTTTAAAGCTTCGATATTTTTTTCATCAAAATAAATTTTAGCAAGCAAGACGCAAGTTTTGAGAGTGCAACCATTGGTTTTTCTTGAAAATTCTAAAACATTTTTAATATTTAAAGTATCATTCAAAATCGCATAAATTCCTATGAGTTTAAATAAAATTTCTTCATTTTGCACTTGATTATAAGCAGATCTATAGTATTTTGTAGCATTTTTTAAATCATTTTTTTTAACCAAAATATCCCCGTAAAGCTCTAAATTTCTAGGATCACTATCCTTTTTTGTTAAAAGCTCTTTCATAAGTTTTTGAGCATTGTTGATATCATTTGAATTTAAAGCATAAAGAGCACTAAGTCGCTTAAGATTGTCATTTTGATTTAAATAAGGCTTTGCTAGATTATTTAACTCTGCTTGCTTGTCAAGATTGTTTGCTAAAGTAAGTAAAAATGCATTTTCTAAAAAATTAGTATTATTATAATCTTGATAAAGACTTAAAAATTCATCTCTGGCTTCTTTGTATTGTTTATAATACTCATAATTATAAGCCTTCATAACCCTTAAATCAAAATCATTGCTTTTATATTTTGTATAATCAGGATAAACAACATTGATTTTTGAACTTCCACAAGCTGCCAAAAAAAAGGCTGCTAAGACAAATAACAAATACCTATACATTCTTTTTCTAATTCCTTTTGATGTGTTTTAAAATATTCCCAAAATGGAAAAGTTCTGCATTGTTTTGGACGAAAATCGTAGATACTGCAATTTCTTTTTTGAGCATCAAAAAAAATGCAAGCAAAGCCATCTTCAAATTCGACTTCCTTAAAACTCATTTTAAAGCCCACTTTTCTCAAGTATTTTTCAGCAAATTCTTTGCTTTCTAAATTTAAATGCTTTCTTAATGCTTCTAATTCTTCCTTGCTTGCAAAAATATTGCCACTTTCTCCAGTGCAACACTTTCCACCGCATTTCTCACAAGCATTTTCATCAAAAGCATAAGAAAAATTTTTATCAAATATCATAACTTTTTAACCTAAATCTTAAGTGAATTTCTTGCATTTGTTTGCTTAAAATTTCATTTTCATATACAAAAAAAGGAGGTAAAATCTCACAAGGCGATTTTGAACCTTTTTTTACCTGTATCAAAACAAGTCTTGCTTTTTTGTTTTGATGTGTATGTACAAAGCAAAGCTTTGTTATTTTTATTTTCATATCTTTTAAAATAAAACAAATTTCATCTAAAGCTAAAGCTTCATAGCAAAAATACAAAGTACCATTTGGCTTAAGCATAGAATTTGCTTTAGTTAAAAAGCTATGCAAGGGTAAAAATTCCTGAAATTTACTTATAGCTTTATGCCGATCTTCACTCTTGTAAGCTCCTTGTCTATAAAATGGAGGATTGCAAACTATGAAGTCAAATTTTTTTATGCTTTGAAATTGATTGAAATCATCATGAAAAATATCGCCTTGTATTTGGTTGGATTTTAAATTTTTTTCAATCAATTTTATATTTTCTTTTTGAATATCAATCAAAGATAAACTTAAATTTGCAATATTTTTTTTAAGTAAAATACCTATGATACCACAGCCCGCACCTACATCAAAAACAGCGCCTTTAATTCCTTGTTTTAAAATAAAATTAGCTAAAATTAAAGAATCACTATTATAACGATACCCTTGTGATAATTGTGCTAGCGTAATCAAATCTGACATATATTTTAATGCGTTGGAATTTTAATGCGTTTTGGAGGTTGTTCTTTAAATATATTTTGTTCTTTTGTTATATTATTATCTTCTTTAAAATTTACTGGGCTTTGTGCTGTCAAAAAAGAAATTACAAAAGTTATAAAAAAAGCAATTTTTATCATAATAACACCTCATAAAATGGTGTCCACGGCGAGATTCGAACTCACGGCCTCAAAATTAGGAATTTTGCGCTCTATCCTGCTGAGCTACGAGGACAGAAAGCGGGAAAAATCCCGCTAAAAATTTAACCGTTTCTTTTTTTGATGATTTCATCCGCAACATTTTTAGGAACTTCATCATAGTGATCAAATTCCATAGAATAAGTCGCACGACCTTGAGTTTGACTTCTAAGATCAGTAGAATAACCAAACATTTCAGCCAAAGGACAAAATGCTGTGATGATTTTATTTCCACCACGCTCATCCATGCTATTTACTTGACCACGGCGTTTGTTAAGATCTCCAATAACATCACCCATGTAATCTTCAGGAGTTTCTACTTCAACTTTCATCATAGGCTCTAAGATCACAGCACCTGCTTTTCTAGCACCTTCTTTAAAGCCCATAGAAGCAGCAAGTTTAAATGCCATCTCAGATGAATCCACCTCGTGATAACTTCCATCATAAACAGTTACTTTAACATCTTCCACAGGATAACCTGCTAAAACACCATTTTGCAATGCTTCTTGAACACCTTTATCAACTGCAGGAATGTATTCTTTTGGAATTACCCCACCTTTAATATCATTAACAAATTCATATCCACTACCTGGCTCAAGCGGTTCAAGGCGTAAGAATACATGTCCATACTGACCACGACCACCTGATTGTTTAGCGTATTTGTATTCTTGTTCAACAGTTTTTCTAATAGTTTCGCGATAAGCAACTTGTGGTTGACCTACTTCAGCTTCAACTTTAAATTCACGAAGCATTCTATCAACGATAATTTCAAGGTGTAACTCACCCATACCTGAAATGATAGTTTGACCACTTTCTTCATCTGTAGAAACTCTAAAACTTGGATCTTCTTGTGCTAATTTATTTAAAGCAATAGACATTTTTTCTTGATCAGCTTTAGTTTTTGGCTCAACTGCAACAGAAATAACTGGATCTGGAAAATCCATTCTTTCAAGGATTACCTTATCTTTTTCACTTGCAAGAGTATCCCCTGTTAAAGTATCTTTAAGTCCTACAACAGCACCAATTTCGCCTGCGTAAAGCACTTTAATCTCTTCTCTTTTGTTAGAGTGCATTTTTAACAAACGGCCAATTCTTTCTTTTTTATCTTTAGTTGAGTTATATGCATAAGAACCGCTTTCTAAACAACCGCGATAAACACGCACGAAAGTAAGTTGTCCTACAAATGGATCTGTCATGATTTTAAATGCAAGTCCTGCAAACTCGCCATCATCAGTTGATTTTACAGAAACTTCTGTGCCATCTTCATATTCACCCTTGATATTTGCCACTTCATCAGGAGCTGGCAAATAAGCCACAACAGCATCAAGTAAAGGTTGAACCCCTTTATTTTTAAACGCTGTACCGCAAAGCATAGGAACGATGGAAAGACTTAAACATCCTGCTTTAATCCCTGTTTTGATCTCTTCAAGGCTTAATTCTTCTCCGCCTAAATATTTTTCCATCAACTCATCTGAAGTTTCAGAAACTGCTTCTATCATTTTTGTGCGATATTCTTCTGCCTTTTCTTTAAGTTCAGCTGGAATTTCTTTTTCTACATAATCCGTTGGCTTAGTATCATCTTCCCAAACTAAAGCTTTCATAGTTACAAGATCGATTACGCCTTTAAAATTATCCTCAGCACCAATTGGAATTTGAAGTGGAACTGGATTAGCTTTTAAACGGTTGCGAATTTGATCTTCTACATTATAAAAATTTGCACCGATTCTATCCATTTTATTTACAAATACTATTCTTGGAACACCATATTTATTTGCTTGTCTCCAAACTGTTTCACTTTGAGGCTGCACCCCACCCACTGAACAAAATACCGCAACAGCACCATCAAGAACACGCATAGATCTTTCAACTTCAATTGTAAAATCCACGTGGCCTGGAGTGTCAATAAGATTGATTTGATGATCTTTCCAAAAACAAGTTGTAGCCGCAGAAGTGATAGTAATCCCACGCTCTTTCTCTTGTTCCATCCAGTCCATAGTTGCAGCACCATCATGAACTTCACCGATTTTATGACTCATACCAGTAAAGAAAAGAATTCTTTCAGATGTAGTCGTTTTACCCGCATCGATGTGAGCAGCAATACCGATATTTCTAACTTTTTTTAAAGGAGTACTTCTTGACATACACACTCCTTCTTACCAACGATAGTGAGCAAATGCTTTATTTGCTTCAGCCATTTTATAAGTATCTTCTTTCTTCTTAAATGAAGCACCTTTGCTATTTGCTGCATCTAAAAGCTCAGCTGCAAGTTTATCAATCATAGTTCTTTCGCTTCTTTTTCTTGCAAAAGAAATAATCCAACGAATCGCCAAAGCTTGTTGTCTAGCAGGGCGAACTTCTACTGGAACTTGATAGGTTGCACCACCTACACGACGAGATTTCACTTCTAATAAAGGCTTAATATTTTCAATCGCATCATTAAAAATATCAATACCTTTTTTCTCGCCACCTTTTTTATCAATAGCTTCCAAAGCACCATACATAATTGTTGTAGCTGTGCTTTTTTTACCATCATACATTAAAGAATTAATAAATTTTGTGATTACTTTATTACCATAAATCGGATCAGGCAAGACTTCTCTTACCGGAGCTTTTCTTCTTCTCATTATTTTTCCTTCAAATTTTAAATTTTACTCAAACAAAATCAAATCTAACGGATTTGTCTGTATGAATGATTATTTTGCAGCGCCTGCTTTAGGGCGTTTAGCACCATATTTAGAACGAGAAACTGTTCTTTTTGCAACACCTGCTGTATCAAGAGCACCACGAACGATGTGATATTTAACCCCTGGTAAGTCTTTTACCCTACCACCACGCACTAAAACAATGCTGTGTTCTTGCAAGTTATGACCTTCACCGCCGATATAGCTGATCACTTCAAAGCCACTAGTAAGTCTTACTTTGGCAACTTTTCTTAACGCTGAGTTTGGTTTTTTAGGTGTTGTAGTATAAACCCTAGTGCAAACTCCCCTTCTTTGTGGACAATTTTTAAGCGCTGGAGATTTAGATTTTTCTAAAACTTTTTTGCGCTCTTTTCTAACCAATTGATTTATGGTAGGCACAATAATTCCTTTCTTTAAAAATGTAATAAAATTTGGATGATATCTAAATTTTGCTTATATTTTAGTTAAAAAGATTGAAAATGAAGAAATATAGCCCAGAAGGGCTATAAAATAGAGTTTTATTCTTGTTCTTTAAGTTTTAAATTTTGTTCACCATAAAGCCCTGTTCCAACAGGTATCATTCTACCTAGAATAACATTTTCTTTTAAATCTTCTAAGTAGTCAAATTTACCCGCTATACTTGCTTCGGTTAGAACTTTAGTAGTTTCTTGGAATGAAGCTGCAGAAATAACACTATCGCTTCCAATCGCTGCTCTTGTTACACCTAAAAGCACAGGCTCAGCAATAGCAGGTTCTCCACCCATTCTAATGATTCTTTCGTTTTCTTCACGGAATTTACGTCTTGAAACCAAATCACCCTCGATAAATTTCGTATGTCCACTATCTACAACTTTTACTTGTCTTAGCATTTGAGAAACGATAACTTCTATATGTTTATCAGAAATCACAACACCTTGTCCGCGATAAACTTGTTGAATTTCAGAAATCAAATAATAATGCAAGGCTTTTTCACCTAAAATTTTAAGCACATCATGACTTGAAACAACTCCATCTGTAAGTTTTTCACCTGCGTGGATAAACTCGCCATCTCTTACTTGAATGTGTTTTGATTTATCGATTAAATACTCAGCACTTGTACCATCTTCTGCTTGGATAATAATTCTTTCTTTAGAACGCAAAGGTTTATCAAAACGAACAACACCATCAATTTCTGCAATCACAGCCGCATTTTTTGGTTTTCTTGCTTCAAAAAGTTCAGAAACTCTTGGAAGACCTCCTGTAATATCTTTTGATTTAGCTGCTGCTTTTGGAGTTTTTGCTAAAATATCTGCTTGAGCGATTTTATCACCATCATGAACAAAAATAACGGTTTTTGGTTCAAGCTGATAACGCACAGCCTTATCACCTTTTCCTGCAATTACCAAAGTCGGTCTAACTCCGCTTGGTAAATATTCATTAATCACTAAAGAACGCTTACCTGTAGCTTCATCAATTTGCTCATCAGCACTATAACCTGCTTCAATATCCTCAAAGCTTACAACACCATCAATTTCTGCAATGATAGTATTATTATAAGCATCCCATTCTGCAATCACTTTTCTTTCTTTTTTAGGAGCACTTGCAATGATAGTATTTGCATCATCGATTTTTTCACTATCGTTAAATTCTATCTTAGATTCTCTTGGTATATAGTGTCTTTTTGCTTCTCTATCATTTTCATCAGCAATCACTACAAAGAATCCTTTTTCTTTAACAATATCGCCTTTTTTAACATTTTTTACTCTATCTAAACCATCGCCTTTAAGGATATAAAATTTAAGCGTTCCTTTTTCGCCTGCTTTGATATTTTGCACTACAGGCTCACCATCTTCTACTAAAATTTCACTCGCAAAAGGAATACGATTTGGCACATTCCAACCCTCTTTAATCACTTCTACGATACTTTCATTTTCTTCTACTTGCATACCGCTTTGATATGGCAAATAAAGTTTTCCATCTATACTGCCACTTACACCTGCTAATTCATTTGGTTTAGCAAGATCGTATTTTCTTAGTATGTATTTTACTTCTTGTTTTTTATCTTTAATAGAAACAATCACATCTTCATGAATATTTTCTATATTAATCACACCTTTAAATGGAGTTTTGATTTTTGGCTCCACAAGTAAAATCGCCGCATTTCTACGATTTGCTACGATATTTTTACCTTCTTTGTTTTTATAAGTTTTAAGATTATAAAATCTTATAAAACCTTCTTTTTGTGCGCTTACTTGTCTATCTTGTAAATCCGTACTTGCAGTTCCCCCGCTGTGGAAAGTTCTTAGAGTTAGCTGCGTTCCTGGTTCACCGATAGATTGAGCGGAAATAATTCCTACTGCTTCGCCTGGTTTTACCAATTTACCTTCACCAAGATTGATACCATAACATTTTGCACAAATTCCTTTTTTAGCTTTGCAGGTAATAGGAGTGCGGATATTGACACTTTTTATACCGCTTTCTCCAAGAATTTTTGCTTTTTCCTCATCCATTAAAGTACCTTCTGCAAAAAGCACAGAATTTGTAATAGGATCGATCACATCTTCAGCTAAAACCCTGCCTAAAATTCTTTCTTCTAAAGTTTCTATAATAGAGCTATCTGCGGTAATTTCATTGATTTCAACACCCTCATGCGTTCCACAATCTTCAATGGTAATTTTTACATTTTGTGCAACATCGATAAGTTTTCTTGTCAAATAACCCGCATTTGCTGTTTTAAGAGCGGTATCTGCAAGACCTTTTCTAGCACCGTGAGTTGAAATAAAGTATTCAAGAACATTTAGCCCTTCACGGAAATTCGAAATAATAGGAGTTTCGATAATAGAACCATCAGGTTTAGTCATAAGTCCTCTCATTGCAGCAAGCTGAGAAATTTGAGCCGCACTACCCCTAGCACCAGAATCTGCCATCATATAAATAGAGTTAAAGCCTTCTTTATCTTTTTCTACAAGCTTCATCATCTCTTTTGAAAGGACATTGTTTGTACTTTTCCAAATATCAATGATTTTATTGTATCTTTCCCCTGAAGTAATCAAACCAAGATTATAAGAATTTTGAATTTCTCTTACTTGTTTTTTTGCTTCATCGATAGCTTTTTGCTTGTCATTAGGAACAATAATATCTGCAATCGAAATTGAAATACCTGCTTTAGTTGCATACTCAAAACCTAAATTTTTAAGTCTATCCAAGAAACTTGCTGTAATCTCTAAACCACCTTGTTTATAAACATAATCCACAAGCGCGGCAATGTCTTTTTTCTTTAAAACTTTATTCCAGCTATTTTCAGGCACAAAATGAGGTAAAATGGATTTAATAATCAATCTTCCTGCTGTAGTGGTAATCTTTCTACCATCTACCATAGTTTGTATACTCGCATGAATATCCAAACACTTGCTTTCAAGTGCCATCATCACTTCATCAATGCCTGTGCAAATTTTATGCGAACCTTTAGCACCGGCTTTTTCCAATGAAAGATAATAAATTCCTAAAACCATATCTTGCGATGGAACGGTTACAGACTTACCACTTGCTGGCAAAAGAATATTCATTGATGAAAGCATGAGCACTTTACATTCTGCAATAGCCTCTTGAGAAAGTGGCACATGCACCGCCATTTGATCCCCATCAAAGTCTGCGTTAAATGCTGCACAAACTAAAGGATGAAGTTGTATAGCCTTACCTTCCACTAAAACAGGATGAAAAGCTTGAATAGAAAGTTTATGTAAAGTAGGCGCACGGTTTAGCATAACAGGATGCCCTTTTACTACCTCTTCTAAACATTCCCAAACTTCATTGGTTTTGTTTTCTATCATTTTTTTAGCTTGTTTTACTGTGGTTGCATAACCTTTTTCTTCAAGCTTAGCTAAAAGATGTGGCTTAAAGAGCTCTAAAGCCATTTTTTTAGGTAAACCACATTGATCCATTCTAAGTTTTGGACCCACAACAATAACACTACGACCTGAGAAATCCACCCTCTTACCTAATAAGTTTTGTCTGAAACGTCCTTGTTTACCTTTAATAATTTCACTTAAAGATTTCAATGGGCGTTTATTTGCTCCCTTTACAGCATTAGCACGACGACCGTTGTCAAAAAGTGCATCAACAGCCTCTTGAAGCATTCTTTTTTCATTTCTTATAATGATTTCCGGTGCATCAAGTTCTATAAGTTTTTTAAGACGTGTATTTCTATTGATAACGCGACGATATAAGTCATTCACATCAGAAACTGCAAATTTCCCACCATCTAAAGCCACTAAAGGACGCAAATCTGGCGGTAAAACTGGAAGATTTGTAATCATCATCCATTCAGGACGATTTGGTACGGCTTCATCGCTATCGGTATTGGCATTTAAATTTGAATTTAAGAAATTTTCTACAACTTTTAAGCGTTTAATGATAGTTTTTTTCTTAGCCTCTGAATTTGTAGCCGCCATTTCTTCTTTAAGCTGATTTAAAAGTGCTACAAGATCTAAATTTGCAAGTAAATCACGAACAACTTCTCCACCCATTCTTGCTTTAAAGCCACTATTTTCATAGCGTTGCATTAAATTTTGATATTGCTCTTCGTTTAAAACATCACAATATTCTACTTTTTTGGTGCTTTCATTATCATAGAAAGCATCGCCTGGGTTTTCAACGATATAAGCTTCATAATAAAGCACACGCTCAAGATCTTTCATCTTAACACCCAAAAGCGTTCCTATACGACTTGGAAGAGAATTAACATACCAAATATGAGCCACAGGAGTTACAAGCTCGATATGTCCCATTCTAGAACGACGCACTTTTGAATTTGCTACTTCAACACCACATTTTTCGCACTTAACGCCTTTAAAACGCATTTTTTTATACTTACCACAAAGACATTCATAATCTCTTATAGGTCCAAAAATCTTTGCGCAAAAAAGCCCATCTCTTTCAGGCTTTAAGGTTCTATAATTGATAGTTTCTGGTTTTTTTACTTCTCCATAAGACCATGATTTGATTTTTTCAGGACTTGCAAGTCTTAGTTGAAACGCTTCAAAATCCCTAGGTCTTGCATCTTCTTTGATTTCTATTACTTTAAATTTACTCATTATCTTCATCCTTATCAAAAATCTCAACATCTAGAGCAAGAGATTTAAGCTCATTGGTTAATACAAAAAATGTTTCAGGAATTCCTGTTGCTGGAACATTTTCACCTTTTGTCAATGCTTTATAAGCACTAAATCTACCTTCTACATCGTCTGATTTGATAGTTAACATTTCTCTTAAAGTATGAGCTGCTCCATAAGCTTCAAGTGCCCAAACTTCCATCTCCCCAAATCTTTGTCCCCCAAAGAGTGCTTTACCACCCACAGGTTGTTGGGTAACTAAGCTGTAAGGTCCTGTACTTCTTGCGTGAACTTTCTCATCAACTAAGTGGTGGAGTTTTAGCATATACATACATCCCACATGAACACGCTCTGCGATTTTCTCACCCGTACGTCCATCATAAAGTTCTGTTTTGCCGTCCATATCTATCTTGGCCATTTCAAAAAGCTTGCTAAATTCTTCTATATTTACACCTTCAAAAACAGGAGTAGCAAATTTAACTCCTTTACTCCAGTCTCTAGCATAGTTTAAAAGCTCTTCATCGCTTAAGCTTTTAATAAATTCTTTTTCGCTTGCAAGTCTTGGAATAGAACAAATTTCAAGCATTTTTGCTCTTAATTCTTTAAGAAAATCTTTTTGCTTTCTGTCAAAAATTTCTTGAATTTGATCCCCAAGTCTAAGTCCAATTAAACCCAAATGGCTTTCTAAAATTTGGCCTATATTCATACGACTTGGAACGCCAAGTGGATTAAGTGCAATATCCACACTTTTACCATTTGGTAAATAAGGCATATCCACTTCAGGAACTATGGTTGAGACTATACCTTTGTTTCCATGGCGCCCTGCCATTTTATCACCGACTTTAAGCTTTCTCTTTGTAGCAATATAAACTTTAACAAGCTTAATTACCCCACTTGGTAAAATATCATCTTTTTCTAAAATTTCAAGCTTTTCATCGTGTTCTGCTTTTAATTTTTTCTTCTCATTTTGGAAATGATTTTTTAAATCATCGTATTCTTTTTGAATCTCTTTAGAATAAGCTTTAATCAAAGTTGTTAAAGTAAAACGATTGATTTTTTCAAGTTCGCTAATATCTGCGGTTTGTCCTTTTTTATAATTTTTATCTCCAATTTTTTGATCGCTATTTAAAGGGGCTTTCGAAAGAAGAGCGCAAACACGAAGCATTTCTTCTCTATCCATCATCAAAAGTCTATCATGATGTTCTTTTTCTAAAGCCATTTTTTCCTTATCATAAGATTTTATTGCACGATCATCTTTTTCATAGCCTTTTTTAGTGAAAATTTTAACATCCACAACAACACCCTCTAAAGAAGCGGTTGCATAAAGGGATTTATTCACAACATGTCCTGCTTTTTCTCCAAAAATCGCTCTTAAAAGTCTTTCTTCAGGAGTTGGTTTAACCTCACCTTTTGGAGAAACCTTACCCACCAAAATCATACCTGGTTTGATATGGGTACCAATTTTTGCAATACCGCTCTCATCAAGATGCGCAACATCTTCTTCTTTTACATTTGGAATATCTTTGGTAATTTCTTCTATACCGTCTTTTAGTTCTCTTGCTTCAATTTCTTTTTCATAAATGTGCACGCTTGTAAAGGTATCTTCACGAATAATTCTCTCACTTACAACTATAGCATCCTCATAGTTATAACCATTCCAAGGCATAAAAGCGATTAAAGCATTTTTACCTATAGCAAGTTCGCCTTGATCCATAGAAGGACCATCTGCGATAATTTGTCCTGCTTTTACTATATCACCTTTTTTAACAATAGGATGTTGAATATAATTTGTATTTTGATTGGTTCTTAAATTTTTCTCCATAGTATAATGGTCAATAAATGGACCTTTATCATCTTCACCTAAAATGAAAATACTTTTATTATCCACTTTCTCAACCACACCGCCACGCTTTGCTTTAACAGCTTCCCAAGCATCACGCGCAATAATTTGTTCCATACCTGTTCCTACTATCGGAGCTGAAGCAGTAAGAAGTGGCACAGCTTGACGTTGCATGTTTGAACCCATTAGTGCCCTGTTTGCATCATCGTGCTCTAAAAACGGAATCAAAGAAGCCGCAACCCCAACAACCATACCTGAGCAAAGATCGATTAATTGCACTTCTTCGCGTCTTGCAAGTATAGTTTCACCATCTTGTCTAGCCTCAACAAATTCTTCTACTATATTGCCTTTAGCATCAACCTTAGTTGAAGCTGGTGCGATAAATAAGCCTTCTTCTTGTGTTGCTGTAAGATAAACAACTTCATTAGTCACTTTACCATTTACAACTTTTCTATATGGCGCTTCAACAAAGCCAAGTTCATTTACTTTTGCATAAGTAGAAAGAGTGTTAATCAAACCAATATTTTGACCTTCAGGTGTTTCAACTGGGCAAATTCTACCATAATGTGTCGCGTGAACATCACGCACTTCAAAACCTGCTCTTTCTTTTACAAGCCCACCTTCACCAAGCGCTGACAAACGACGCTTATGAGTAACCTCACTTAAAGGGTTGGTTTGATCCATAAATTGCGAAAGCTGACCTCCTGTAAAAAATTCAATGATAGTTGTAGTAATCATTTTAGGATTGATTAAATCATAAGGCATTACTTTATCAAGATCCGCATTTAAAGAAGTAAATTTATCTCTGATCGCCTTTTGCATTTTTGCAAGACCTAAATGAAGCTCATTGGCTAAAAGTTCACCTATAGAACGGATACGACGATTTCCCAAATGATCTCTATCATCAATATGTCCTTTACCATTTTTTACTTTAATTAAATATTTTGCAGTTTTAATAATATCTTCATTAGTCAAAACAGTAACATACTCAGGCACTTCAAGACCTAACTTATGGTTCATTTTCATACGACCTACCTTGGTAAGATCGTATCTTTCAGGATTGAAGAATAAATCATTTACAAAAGCCTTCGCTGCATCTTTTACCACAGGTTCACCTGGGCGCATAACTTTGTAAATTCTAATCGCAGCTAAATCATTTTCATCATCGATATTTTCACTTTGTTTAAGAAGTTTTAGAGTTTCTCCATCTTGAGCAAAGGAGTTAATAATCGCTGCATCAACGCCATTAGCCAAGTCATTTGCTATATCAAAACTTTTTTGCTCTTTAATCTTAGCAAGCTTACTCTCATCTAACAAAGTTAAAGAATCAAATAAAACCTCTCCACTTTCTTTATCAATAATAGGATTTGCTAAATAACGATTAAGTAAAATTTCTACAGGATATTCTATCCATTTTAAACCGTCTTTAATAAGCTGTTCTGCTTTTTTCTTTGTAAGTCTTTTTCCAGCTTGATGAACGATTTTTCCTTTTTCATCTTTAATATCATATTCTATTCTATCCATAAAATCATTTGGATTAAATTCTGTTAAAAATTTATCTTTTTTCACATGTATAGTCTGAATAGGATAAAACAACTTAATAATATCTTGTTTTTTATACCCTAAAGCTCTAAAAAGCATAGTTACAGGAACTTTTCTACGCTTATTGATTCTTACATACAGAACATCTTTGGCATCGTATTCAAAATAAAGCCACGAACCACGATCAGGAATAATTTGTGCTGTATAAACAAGCTTATTTGCAACCGTTGAACTTTCTTCTTCTTTAAAAATAACACCAGGGCTTCTATGTAATTGATTTACAACCACCCTCTCAACCCCATTAATGATAAAAGATACACGATCTGTCATTAAAGGAATTTCGCGGATATAAATTTCTTGTTCTTTAATATCTTTTACTCCAACTTTTTCCCCTGTTTTTTCATCTTTTTCATGCAGAGTAAGACGGATTTTCATTTTTAAATTTACAGAATAAGTCAAACCTCTTTCCATGCATTCGCGAATGGTATATTTTGGCTTGCCTATTTCACTACTAACATATTCAAGACTCAATCTATTTTGCGGATCATGAATAGGAAAAATTGATTTAAAAACTTTTTCTATACCACTTTCACCATTATCAAGATTTAAAAAATAATCAAAACTCTTTTTTTGTAATTGTAGAAGATTTGGGATTTCTATTTGTTTTGAAATGTTTGAGAAGTCTACTCTTAAACGATTTCCTAATTTATTATCTAACATATCGCACATACCTCATGGTAAATTTTGTAAATTTAAAAAAGAAGACCTAAAAATTAGGTAAAAATAAAAAAAGAAGACTTGCCTTGGCAAATCTTCTTCTAACTTTAAAGCTTAAAATTACTTAAGTTCTACTTTAGCACCAGCTTCTTCAAGTTGTTTTTTAGCTTCCTCAGCTTCAGCTTTAGCCACACCTTCTTTTAGAGTTGAAGGAGTTTGCTCAACTGCATCTTTTGCTTCTTTAAGACCAAGGCCTGTAAGAGCACGAACGATTTTAATAACTTCAATCTTTTTAGCACCGCCATCAGTTAAAACGATATCAAATTCAGTTTTTTCTTCAGCAGCAGCTGCAGCACCACCAGCTGCAGCACCACCAGTCACCATTACAGGAGCAGCAGACACACCAAATTTTTCTTCAAATTCTTTTACAAGTTCTGATAACTCAAGAACACTTAAATTTGAAATATATTCTAATACATCTTCTTTAGAAATTGCCATTTTTTATCCTTTTATTTAATTTATTCAGATTCTTTTTTATTTTTAAGCGCATTTAAACCTATTGTGAAATTGGTAATTGGCGCATTCCAAACTTGCAAAAGCATAGCAAGCAACTCATTGCGTGAAGGCATTTTAGCAAGAGCTTTAACCTTAGCAACATCTGCAACTTCGCCTTCAATATGAGCTGTTTTGATTTCAAATTTATCGTTATTTTCTTCAAATTTAGCAGCTACTTTTGAAACACTTAGCTGATCTTCGCCCCAAAGATAAATATTTGTATCTTTAAGAACTAGACCTGTTTTACCGGAATTGTTAAGAGCAATGTTAGCCAAAGTATTTTTAACAATTTGAACTTTTACATTGTTTTCTCTTGCATTATTTCTAAGCTCTTCTAGTTTTTTTGTGCTAAGACCTCTGTAATTACAAACTACAATAGCTTCACTAGCTTTAAAACCTTCTTCAAGTTTAGCAATAATCTCAACTTTTTCGCTTCTAGTCACATTTTCTCCTTTCCGATTGAGATTTCAAGTAGAGTGGAAATCCAATTAAGCTTACGCCTCGACTATCTTCAATCTAAAATAAACATCTCAAAAAATCAAAAATTTTTTCAAATGTTTATTTTAAAACAAAAGAGTTGCAAAAAAGCAACTCTTATTTCATATCAAGCAATTCTTGTGTTTCAAGCTTTACAGAAGGGCTCATTGTCAAAGATAAAGCCGCATTTTTAATATATCTACCTTTAGCTGCGGCAGGTTTATGTTTGTTGATTGCCTTTACAAAAGTGCTAACATTGTCCCATAATTGTTCTTTGGAAAAACTTACTTTACCAAGACCTGCATGGATATTTCCTTGCTTATCAACACGGAAATTTACCTGACCACTTTTTGCATTATTAACTGCTTGAGCAACATCCATAGTCACTGTTCCGGTTTTAGGATTTGGCATTAAACCTTTTGGGCCTAAAATTCTACCAACTTTACCAACAAGTCCCATTAAATTTGGAGTAGCAATCAAAACATCAAAATTCATATTACCTTTTTGAATTTCTTCTACTAAATCATCGCTACCCACAATATCTGCACCAGCATTTTTCGCTTCATCAGCTTTTGCGTCTTTTGCAATTACAGCAACACGAACTTTTTTACCCGTTCCAGCAGGTAAAACAACAGATCCTCTTACCATTTGATCTGCATGTCTTGGATCAACATTGAGTTTTAAAGCAATTTCTACAGTCTCATCAAATTTAGCAGACTTTAAAGTCTTTATTGTATCAATTGCATCGCTTAAAGCATACTCTTTATTTGAATCAATTTTTTGTGATAATTCTTTTAATCTTTTTGCTATCTTAGCCATTTATTTTCTCCGCATTTTAAAGTGCTACCGCCTTTTACCTTGGCGGTGAAAGGATTAATCTACGATTTCAACACCCATAGAACGAGCTGAACCTGCAATAATTTTAGCAGCTTGATCTCTATCTTTAGTATTTAAATCTGCAATTTTCTTATCTACTATTTCTAAAACTTGAGCACGAGTTAATTTGCCAACCTTATTTTTAAGTGGATTATCCGTACCTTTAGAAATTCCAGCTGCTTTTTTGATCAAATCCGTAGCTGGCGGTTGTTTTGTAATAAAAGTAAAACTTTTATCTGCATAAACAGTGATAACAACAGGGATATTAAAACCTGCCATATCTTTTGTTCTTTCATTAAAAGCCTTACAAAACTCCATAATATTAACACCTTGCTGACCCAAAGCAGGGCCAACAGGTGGTGATGGGTTTGCTTTTGTGGCAGCAATTTGCAATTTAATTTCGCCTACGACTTTTTTAGCCATAACAAATCTCCTTACTTGATATAAATTAAATTATTTTCTCAACTTGAGAATATAAGATCTCCACTGGAGTTGAGCGTCCAAAAATAGAAACATTTAATTTTAATAAACCACGAACCATATCATACTCTTCTACAATTGCAGTAAAGTTTGCAAATGGCCCTTCTGTGATTCTCACATTTTCCCCTTCTTCAAAAGAAATTTTTGGTTTAGGCGCTGCACGATTGTGAACTTTTTCCAAAATCAAATTAATATCTTTTTCTGTTAAAGGGGTTGGCTTTTTGGATTCTCCAATAAAACGACCAACCTTTGGAAGAGATTGAATGCGATGCCAAAGCTCTGTATTTAAATCAAGAAGTGCAAAAACGTATCCTGAATACAAACTTCTTTCGCTAATCTTCTCCTTTCCATTCTTAAATTCAATAACATCTTCAGTTGGAACAACAATTTCTTTAAGTTGTTCTTCAATTCCGTTATCTTTTACTAAATTTTCAATGGCTCTTTTAACTGCCATTTCACTGCCAGCATAAGTTTGAATTGCATACCATTTATGAGTACTCATTTACTCTCCTTATACGATCGCAGAAACAATAGAGGACATAAGCCAATCCACTAACGCCAAAAACAAAGAAATCACCGCAACAACCACAAAAACTGTAATATAGGCATTTCTTACCTGTTCTTTTAAAGGAAAAATTACTTTCCTTAATTCGGCTTTTGATAATTTAAAATAAGTTATTAATTTTTCCATTTATTTAAACCTTAATTATGGCAGGGCAAGAGGGATTCGAACCCCCAACCATCGGATTTGGAATCCGGCGCTCTACCGTTGGAGCTATTGCCCTAAGGGCGCAAGCTTAACTTTTTAGCTTAACTTCTTTGTGAAGTGTATGTTTTTTTAATCTTGGGCAATATTTTTTTAATTCTAATTTTTCAGTAGTATTTTTACTATTTTTATAGGTGCTATAATTAATATCACCACATTCTTCACACTTTAAACCAACTTTAATTCTCATTTTAATTTTCCTTAAAAAATTAAAGCCAAGCTTTTAACTTGGCTTTATTAAATTATTTAATAATTTTAGAAACAACACCTGAACCAACAGTTTTACCACCTTCACGAATAGCAAAACGAGTTCCTTCTTCAAGTGCTACTGGAGCGATCAAGCTTACAGTAATTCTCACATTTTCACCTGGCATAACCATTTCAACACCATCAGCTAATTTAATCGAACCTGTAACATCAGTTGTTCTTACATAAAACTGTGGTCTATAGTTGTTAAAGAATGGAGTATGTCTACCACCTTCATCTTTATTCAAGATATAAACTTCAGCTTCGAAGTCAGTGTGTGGAGTAATTGATTTTGGTTTAGCAAGAACCATACCACGGATAACTTCTTCTTTTTTAGTACCACGAAGAAGAACACCTACGTTATCTCCTGCTTCGCCTTGATCCATTTCTTTTCTGAACATTTCAACACCTGTTACAGTTGTTGTTTGAGTATCTTTAATACCAACGATTTCGATAGTATCACCTACTTTTACAACACCTTTTTCAATTCTACCTGTAACAACAGTACCACGACCTGAAATTGAGAAAACATCTTCAATTGGCATCAAGAAGTCTTTTTCAGTATCACGAGTTGGAGTTGGAATATAGCTATCAACTGCAGCCATAAGATCCATAATTTTTGCTGACCATTCACCATCTTGTCCAGCTTTAGCTTCTTCAAGAGCTTTTAAAGCAGAACCAGAAATAATAGGTGTATCATCGCCTGGGAAATCATAAGAGCTTAATAATTCTCTAATTTCCATTTCAACTAACTCTAAAAGTTCAGCATCATCAACCATATCTGCTTTATTCATAAAAACAACAATATATGGAACGCCTACTTGACGAGAAAGAAGAATATGTTCTCTAGTTTGTGGCATAGGACCATCTGCAGCAGAAACAACCAAGATCGCTCCATCCATTTGTGCAGCACCTGTAATCATGTTTTTAACATAATCTGCGTGACCTGGGCAGTCAACGTGTGCATAGTGACGATTGTCTGTTTCATATTCAATATGAGAAGTAGCAATAGTAATACCACGCTCTTTTTCTTCTGGAGCATTATCGATATTATCATAATCTTTAAGCTCTGCTAAACCTCTTCTAGAAAGAACAGCAGAAATAGCAGCTGTTAAAGTAGTTTTACCATGGTCAACGTGACCAATAGTACCAATATTTACGTGTGGCTTATTACGTGAAAATTTTTCTTTAGCCATTTTTTTCCTCCGTATAAAAAATAAATTGAGCAAAGCAAGTCTTATATCTATATAATTTTTTCAATTCATGGAGCTCATAGCGGGAATTGAACCCGCGACCTCTCCCTTACCAAGGGAGTGCTCTACCTCTGAGCCATACGAGCGCTCAGAAAAATTATACACAATAACAGACAACAAAAACTCTTAAATGGGATATATACTGTAAGTTAAAGGTTTTAAAATACAGCTCCCAGTTCTTTTAAATTATTGGAGCGGGAAACGGGACTCGAACCCGCGACCCTCAGCTTGGAAGGCTGATGCTCTAGCCAACTGAGCTACTCCCGCAAAGCATGGTGGTGAGTCGTGGATTCGAACCACGGAAGGCGAAAGCCAGCAGATTTACAGTCTGCCCTCGTTGGCCACTTGAGTAACTCACCATAAAAATATTGCTTTTTCAATATTCTGGTCAAACACTGCTAAAATAAATGGAGCTGGTTAAGGGACTTGAACCCCCGACCTGCTGCTTACAAGGCAGCTGCTCTACCAACTGAGCTAAACCAGCAAAAATAAAAGTGAGATTATAACTCAAAAAAAAATTTTTGTCAAGACTTTTTTAGTTTTTCTATAAAATTTTAGTCTTGTAAAGTTTATTATCATAAACCAATATTATTTTTATCTATTTATGATAATCAAACAAATTTAAAAATTTCTTTGCTCTTTCGCTTTTTGGATTTTCAAAAAAACTTTTAGGATCATTTTCTTCGATGATTTTTCCTTCATCCATAAAAATGATTTTATCTGCTACAGCTTTAGCAAAACCCATTTCATGGGTAACAATAAGCATAGTCATACCCTCTTTTGCAAGATTTAACATCACTTCTAAAACTTCTCTAACAATCTCAGGATCCAGTGCTGCTGTAACCTCATCAAAAAGCATTAACTCAGGATTCATACATAAACTTCTTACTATGGCAATTCTTTGCTTTTGTCCTCCGCTAAGCTCTCTTGGATAAGCATGAATTTTATGCAAAAGCCCCACCTTTTCAAGCCAAATTTTAGCCTCTTTTAAAACCTCATCTTTCTTTCTTTTTTGCACTTTCATAGGCCCTAAAAGTATATTTTCTTCAACACTTAAATGCTCAAAAAGCTCATAAGATTGAAAAACCATACCAACTTTTTGACGCATTCTTGGCCATTCTTTAAAATCTTTATCTATTTTCTCATTATCAATATAAATATTACCACTTGCAATCTCTTCAAGCCCATTAATACAACGCAAAAGCGTAGATTTTCCACATCCGCTAGGACCTAAAATCACCACAACTTCTTTAGCCTTAACTTCTAAATTAATATCTTTTAAGGCGTGATGCGAACCATAATACTTTTGTAAATTTTCTATTTTTAGTATGCTCATTTTAGCTCCATTTTTTCTCTAATTTTCTTGAATATAAAGTGATGGGATAACAAAGTATAAAAAAGATAAAAAAAATCAAACCATAAATAACAAAAGGTGCAAAATCATTTCTATTATGAAATTCTATAATTTGTTGCCCTACTTTTACAAGCTCTACCGCACCGATTAAATAAGCAAAGGTTGTACTTTTAATCATGCGAGTAAGTAAATTCATGCTCATAGGAGTTAAACGACGCATAGCTTGTGGAATAATAATATAAACAAAACTTTGCACCGTATTTAAACCTAAAGATGATGCACTTTCATACTGATGTTTTGGAATACTCTGCAAGGAAACACGCACCAAATCCATCATCTCAAAACAACCCCAAATGCTAAAAACAATAATAGCTGCACTTACAGAACTCAAATCCCACCCAAACCATCTAGGAAAACCAAAATACACCACAAAAAGCCATACCAAAAGTGGCATAACACGCACAAATTCTAAACCTAAACGACAAAAAGCATAGATATAGGTATTTTTAAAACTCATTAAAATTCCCAAAAACAACCCACCTATCGAAGTAATAATAATGCTGATAAATGAAATTTCAAGAGTGACAAAAAGCCCTTGCCAGAGTCTTAAAAGCGTATCAGTATTTAAAAATTCAAGCATGAAGCAACCTTTTTTCAAACTTTAGCAAAATAAAAGACAAAGGCAAAATAATGCATAAATATCCCATAAACAACAAAAACAATAGCTCATCTGTCTTATAGGTTAAGGAATTTAAACTCTTCATTAAATTCACCAAATCTGGCAAGGCAATAATGCTAACAACTGAAGTTTCTTTGATTAAAAATATAATATTAGCACTAATACTTGGCATAGAAATAGCCAAAGCTTGCGGCAAAATCACATAACGCAAATTTCCAAATTTTGAAAAACCCAAAGAAAGTCCCGCTTCAAACTGCTGTTTTCTTATGGCTTCAAATCCCGCTCTTAAACTTTCAGCCATATAAGAACCTCCTAAAAAACTAAGTCCTACTATAGCACAAGCAAAAGAAGGCCTTAAAGTTTCTTCTACGCTTAAGCAAATCAAATCAAGCGGTGGAATTTGCTCTAAATGTATATTAAATTTAGGTAAAGCATAATATAAGAAAAAAAGTTGAATTAATAAAGGCGTATTTCTTGAAAACTCTATATAAAGCTTGCAAATATTTTCTAAAATTTTTATTTTAAAATAACTCATTAAAATACAAAACAAACCTATTATCAAAGAAAAAATAATTCCAAAAAAGCTTAGTTTTATCGTAAGCCAAGCAGCCGTTAAAAAAGCAGGAGCTTGAGCTAATATAAAATCAAAATCCATTCTCTACCTTAAATTTTTACCAAAGTTCTTTCATGATCATATCTTTATTTAAAATTTCAATTCTACCTTTTTTTGTATCAATAAGTTCTGAAATTTTAAGTTCTTTTAACACTCGAGATAAAGATTGTGCTCTAACATTTAAATCAATTGCAATTTGTTTTTGTGAAATTGTATCTAAATTTTTTTCATTTTCCAAAAGATACTTTAATAATCTCGTCCTTAAATCTAATGCATTTTGAGATAATTTCTTTTCTAAAATTTTGATTTTATCAAAAAGTGAGCTGATAAGTAAAAAATTAAATTCTTTATTTTCACTGCATAAATTTTGAAAATTAATAAAATCAATTTCCAAAATTTCTCCATCTTCTTCAAAGACAGCATTAGCAGGATAATTTAATTTTTTAAAAGCAGGCATTTCTGCTATAAAATTTGGAGGATTAAAATAATGCAAAGTAATTTCTTTATCACTTGATGTACTTTTATAAATGCGTATTTTTCCCTTGAGTAAAATAAAAAAATTTTTAGCCTCTTCGCCTTCATAAAATAAAATACTATTTTTTTGAAATTTTTTTAATTTTCCTACACTAGATAAAAGTTCTAAATAGTCTTTCATTATATACATTTTCCATTCTTAACTTATGTTAAATTTAATTTATCTTATTTTTGCTATATTAACGCCATAAAATTAACATTTAAGAAAGGCTTATATGAAATTTGAAACAATTAATCAAGAAAGCATAGCAAAACTCATGGAAATATTTTATGAAAAAATTAGAAAAGATAAGGATTTAGGGCCTATTTTTAACAATGCTATTGGAACAAACGATGAAGAATGGGAAGAACATAAAGCAAAAATAGGAAATTTTTGGGCAGGCATGCTTTTAGGCGAAGGTGATTATAATGGGCAACCCTTAAAAAAACATCTAGATTTACCTCCTTTTCCTCAAGAATTTTTTGAAGTTTGGCTAGGACTTTTTGAAGAAAGTTTAAATATGGTTTATAATGAAGAAATGAAAGCAGTTATTTTACAGCGTGCACAAATGATAGCTTCACATTTTCAAAATATGCTTTATAAGTATGGTGGACATTAATTTGGCAATTTTTTTGCCAAATCTTTTTTTACCTTTTGTAAAATCTCCTCATCCTTAGAAAAATCAAAAAATTTAAACTCATTTCCATGTTGCATAAAACCATCGAGCAAATCTCCACTCAAACGATTTTTAAGATCAAGCTCTGCTATTTTAAACCCATCTAAAGTGCTAGCAAATTCTTTTAAACGACTCGGAATTTCTTTAAGTTTAGTATAAAGATAGCAAGTACTTTTAAGCCCTACACGACCTACACGGCCACGAAGTTGATGTAAGGTAGCAAGTCCTAAACGTTCCGCCCCCACAATCACTATCATACTCAATCTTGGCAAAGAAATACCTACTTCCACCACTGTAGTGCTTAGTAAAATATTTCCCTCATCTCTAAAACGCTCTAAAATTTCATCTTTTTGTTTATCTTTTCCATGAGTTACAAAAACTTTTTCATAATGACTCTGCCAATATTCTTTGGCCTGCTCTAAAGAAAGATAAGGAATCTTATCACTAGCACTCACTAAGGGATAAATAATGATAATTTGATGATTTTTAGAAATTTCTTCCTTGATCTTCTCGCTAAGCTTAGAAAAACCTTCATTTTGTATGCAATAAGTTGTAATATCTTTTTTAAAAGGCATTTGTTTAATAAAGCTAAAATTTAAAAGTTCAGATTGTATCATGCTTAAAGTTCTTGGAATAGGCGTAGCCGAAAACTGTATAAAATGAGGGGCAAATTCTTGTTTATTTAAAGAATGAATTTTTTCACGCTGAGCTGATCCAAAACGATGTTGTTCATCTATCATTACAAGCACGGCATTATGACTTTCTAAATGAATTAAAGCGTGAGTGCCTATGATAAGATTTGCTTTTTGGATATTTTGTTCTAAATCTTTTTCTTTTTTACCCCCTTTAATAAACAAAATATTCATAAAATCAGGTAAAAATTTCTTAGCCTCTTCATAAAGCTGATACGCTAAAATACTAGTAGGTGCCATTAAAATAGCTTGCTTAGGATAAACCATCAAAGCCGCACCGAGTAAAACCAAGGTTTTACCACACCCCACATCACCCATAATCACACGCCTTTTGGCTTCTTTTGAATGCAAATCTTTTTCTATATCTTTTAAGGCGTTAAGCTGATCTTTAGTAAGAGAAAAAGGCAAATCTTTAAGCCAATTAGCTATATTAAAAACATTGATTTGATGAGCTTTAAAATGCGTTTTTTTAGCTTTTAAACGCTTTAAAAAATTATATATTTCTATATATTTTAAATCTTTGCTAAAATTTTGCAAATTTTCAAACATAAAAAAACTTTTTTCATCATAAGTATGTAAATTTAAAAGAAAATGTATATATTTATCCTCTATGCCACTTTCTTTTAAATTTTCATAATTAAGATATTTATGTATAAAAGCAGCAATTTTTGCATCTTTTAAACCTAAAATTTGATACTTTGGACTAAAACCCTCAAAAGAAGTTAAAATTTTAGGATTGTTAAATTGCCAAGCGTGATTAAAACGCGAGAGCTTGGCATTAAAAATAAGCTCTTTTCCTACCTTACAAATCCTAAAATGCCAAGCTCTAGGATGAAAAAACACAAAAGAAATATTTTCTTGCCATTCTTCACAAAAACCTAAACCAAAAAGTTGATTTTTTCTTGAACTAACGCTTTTTATAGTGATTTTTTGGGTGCAAATTTCATTTTCTTTGGGATTTTTACTTGGATTTAAATTTTCAATTTTTTTAGGTAAAAGAAGGGCTAAATCAATAGCACTTCTAATTTTTAATTTTTTAAAAAATTCAAAATCACTTTCTTTAATTTTCATTTTGTATGCTTGCAAAACTTATATTTAAAAGCTCTTGATGTTTTTTAATATAAGCATTGATGGTTTCAAGTTTAACCTTTTCCATAAGTTTTAACTCTTCTTTATAATATCCTAATTTTAAACCTTGATAAAATTCATTAAAGGTCATAGATAAACGCTTGCTTAAGCTTTCATAACGCAAAGGAGTTGATCCTATGAGAAAATTTTTAGCTTGATCAAGTTCATTTTGAGTCATGCCATTTTTTATAAAATCTTCAAAAAGCTCTTTTACGATTTTTTTAGCTTCTTTAGCGCTTTCATTTTTAGTTTGTAAATATCCAAAAACTCTAGAAAAAGACATATTCATATCAAGCATAGCATAAGCTGAGTATGCAAGACCTCTTTTAACGCGAATTTCTTCCATAATCCTTGAACCAAATCCTCCTTGCCCTAGAACAAATAATGCAATTTTTGCAAGATATAAATCCTTATCTTTAAAATCAGCAAAAAAAGGTGTAGCAAAATAAATATAAGCTTGTTCACTTTCTGGGCGTAGCAAAATTTCATCTTTGATGTCTTTGCTTAACTCATATTTTTTTGGAGTATTTTTCTTACCTATTTGAAGTTTTGATAAGAGTTTTAAAAGATCTTCCTTGGCTTGTTTTTCTTCTAAATCTCCTCCTAAAATCACAACCAAATCACTAAGATGGATAAAATTTTTATAAAAATTTTGCAAATCTTTTAAAGACAAAGTTTCTATACTTTTTTCATCCCCATCATTTGGACTTTGAAATTCTTTACATTTAAAAATTTGAGTATTGAGTAAATTTTTTGCTAAATAATCAAAATCACTATTTTTACTCGCGAGCTCACCTAAGGCATTGATTTTTAATTTTTGCAAAGTTTTTTCTTCTATTCTTGGTTTTAAAAGCAATTTTTCTAAACTCTTTAAAGCAAAATCAAAATTTTCTTTCAAGCAAGAAAGATTGATTTCCAAGCTTTCAAAACCACTACTTGCCTCTAAATTTATCGCTCTAAATTCTAAATCCTTAAAAAATTTATCATCCACGCCTTCATTTAAAATACGTGAAAACATCTTAGCTAAACCTGCTATTTCATCATAACTTCTAGCGCAATTTCTAAAAACAAGCTTTAAAACAACAATGGGAAAATCAGAATTTTTTTCAAAAATAAAAGGGATTTTAACACCCCTACTCTCTAAATACTGCATTAAAACCTTTCTAAAATTTCATAAGCGGTATTGCGTTTAGCTGGATTTTCGCCTAAACTTCTAATCAGCCTTATCATCTCATCTTGATTCATTCTATAACTTGCTCCTGCAGCACTTACTACATTTTCTTCCATCATAGTTGAGCCTAAATCATTGGCCCCAAATTTTAAAGCAAGCTGGCCTATAAGTGAGCCTTGAGTCACCCAAGAACTTTGTAAATTTTTAAAATTATCTAAATAAAGTCTTGCTAAAGCTAAAAGTCTTAAATACTTGTTAGAACTTTGTTTCATAATCTCTGGATGTTTTTGGATTAAAGCAGTATTATCACTTTGAAAGCTCCATAAAATAAAAGCTCTAAAACCACCTGTTTCATCTTGTAATTTTCTTAAATGTTCAAAATGATCGATGATTTCTTCATCATTTTCAACCGTTCCAAACATCATGGTAGCTGTACTTTTCATACCGATTTTATGAGCTTGGCGATGTACTTCTAACCAAGTAGCTGTATCGCATTTATTGGGTGCGATAATATCACGCACCCTATCACTTAGCACCTCAGCTCCCGCTCCTGGTATAGAAAATAAACCCTTAGCTTGTAATCTTTTTAACACTTCAGTGATTGAAATTTTAGATGCTTTTGCAATATAAGCGATTTCAACTGCTGAAAAACCATGCACAGTGATATTTGGATAATGTTCTTTTATCCAAGAAACTAATTCTTCATACCATTCTATTTTTAATTTTGGGTGCACCCCGCCTTGAAAAAGAATTTGTGTACCCCCAATAGCTTCAAGCTCCTCTATCTTCTTGCCTATCTCTTCAAAACTTAAAATATAAGCATCATCTTCTTTATGATGGCGATAAAAAGCACAAAAAGAACAATCAATACAACAAACATTGGTATAATTAATATTTCTATCCACAACAAAAGTGGTAATTTTTTCAGGATGAAGTTCTAATTTTCTTTTATAAGCCATTTCTCCAAGTTCAGTTAAACTCGCATGATCTAATAAATCTAAAGCTTCTTTTTTATCCAGTCTTTTCAAAATTTTTCCTTGTTTTTTACATAATTAAAATAATTATAGCATTTAAAATATAAATTATGCTATAGTTTCGCTTATGAATTACATTGAACTATTAAAAAATAATAAAAATATCAGAATATTAGCTTCGGTTCAGTTTATAGTATATTTTGGAGCATGGTTTTCTCAAACAGGAGTTTTTACCCTTTTGGTTGAGCTTAATGCTCCTACTTGGGCAACAGCTACAAGTGCTATGCTTGCTTTTTTACCTGGAGTTTTACTTGCTCCTATTAATGGCGTCATAGTAGAGAAAAATAAACCTAAAAAACTTTTACTCAGTATGATTAGCATAGAATTAATTTCTATTTTTTGTCTTATTTTTGTCACAAGTCTTAGCATGCTTTGGCTTTTATTTATTTTAATTTTCATAAGACTTTGTGTTGCTTCGATTTATTTTCAAGCTGAAATGAGTTTATTGGCCAAAATTTTAACCCCTCAAGAACTTAAACTCGCTAATGAAATGCACAGTGTCATTTGGGCGATTTCTTATACAGCAGGTATGGCAAGTGCGGGAATTTTTATTTATTTTCTAGGAGTTAAAACCGCTTTTTTATTTGACTGTATACTTATACTCATAGGCATTTCTTTTTTAGTAAGATTAAGCATTCCTGATTTTCATCAAAAAACACAAAGTCGCTTTTTTACCATGATAAAAGAAGGATTTTTCTATGTTTTAAATAATAAAATAATTTTTCATCTTATTTTACTTCATGCTTTTATAGGTTTAACTGCTTATGAAACCTTGGTTACGCTTTTAGCACAACATCAATATAAAGAAGTTTTATCCGCTGCTTTAGTAATAGGGTTTTTAAATGCGGTACGTGCTTGTTCTTTAGCTATAGGACCCATGATTTTAAGCAAATTTATTAATGATAAAAATTTATTTTACATGTATCTTGGTCAAGGTTTTGGTATTATACTTTGGGCTTTAACTCAATTTAATTTTTATATTTCTTTTTTAGGTTTAATTGGTGCAGGTTTTTTTACCTCAGCGCTTTGGGCTTATACCTACACCATGATACAAAAAAATGCTGACAAAGAATATCATGGTAGGGTAATCGCTTATACAGATATGATTTATCTTAGTTTTAGTGCTATTATTTCAATGCTTATGGGCTTTTTATTTGAAATAGGCTTGAGTTTAGAACTGATTACAGGTTTATTAGGTATGATTTTTATCTTTGCGGCATTTTATTGGAGGTGGTTTTATAAAAAATATTTGTGAAAATTCACAAATATTTTAAATTTTAAACAAATCCTGAAGATTTTTCATTGCTTCTTCATTGCTGATGGCATTATTTAGCTGCGATGAACTTAATTCATTGAGCTCTATTTCATAACCACTTAACATAGAAGCAAGGCGAATATTAATACCATTTTTTCCTATAGCTTTACTTTTTTGTTCGCTATTTAAACTTACAATAGCTTTTTTATCTTCAATTTTTACAGAATTTACAATAGCAGGAGCCAAGGCACGAGAAATTAAAATTTCACTCTCATTTGTAAATTCTATACAATCAATATTTTCATTATGAAGCTCTTTGCTTACTGCATTAATTCTTACACCTTTAACACCTACTGTAGCGCCTACAGGATCGATATTTGCTCCATTGGCCTGAAGAATGATTTTTGCTCTTTCACCCGGAATTCTAGCACATCCTATAATATTGACATAACCATCTTTGATTTCTGGAACCTCAGCTTCAAGTAAACATTCTAAAAATTTAGGACTTGTACGACTAAGCTCGATTTTAATACCCTTATCTGTATAAACACGGCGTATCACAGCTTTTACCACATCACCTATTTTAAACTTTTCCCCTTTAATGCGATTTTTTCTTGGTAAAAAAGCTCTTAATTCATCTATTTCAATAAAAGTATTTTCTTCATTATCCACTCTAACAACTGTACCAAAAACCATTTGCCCTACTTTGTTTTTATATTTTTCAAAAATAGTTTGTTCTAATAATTTTTGTATATGATATTCAAGTTCTTTATGCAAGGTATTTACCGCAGTTCTTCCTAAATTTTCCAAAGAACATTCATAGGTTAATTCATCTCCTATTTCAACATCTGGAGCTTCTGATTTTGCCTTACTTAACGCGATAAAACTCTCACTTTTATTTTGCAATCTCTCGTCATTATCTGCTACTATGGTGATTTTTTGATAAAGATTTAAATTTTTAGGATCCACAAAAAACTCATATTCTTGTCCATAAATTCTTTTTGCAGTATTGATTAAAGCGGTAGCTACCTTTTCTCTTACATTCTCTAAGTTTAAATTTTTTTCATTAGCAATAGATTCGATAATATCTGCTATCTTTTCCATATTTTATAAAACCTTTTTTGTGGGAAATTTAAAAATGTAGATAAAAATTATATCCTTAATAAGTTTAATTAAAAGTAAAATTTGCTAAAATTATAGATTAAAATGAAAATTCTTAAGGATTTAGCTATGGAATTAAAATTGGCAAGAACTTTGATTAATGAAAAACCTAAAAATATTAGCCTAGAAAAAATCGAAGAGGCTATAGAAAAAGAAGGACAAAAGTTTTTTTATTTTGATAAAGATAATACACACAAACAACTCATTGCCCTTGTAAATCATTTTGAAAAAAAAGGAGTAAGCATTTATCATAGAACCGTAAAATACGGACTTGATGATAATGATTTTATGTATGAGGTACATATTCTTTGAGTGCTAAAAAACTTTTTATCCAAACTTTAGGTTGTGCGATGAATGTCAGAGATTCTGAGCATATGATCGCAGAATTAACACAAAAAGAAAATTACGCACTAACAGAAGATATCAAAGAAGCAGATCTTATTCTTATTAATACCTGTTCAGTGCGTGAAAAACCTGTGCATAAACTTTTCTCAGAAGTGGGTGGCTTTGAAAAAGTTAAAAAAGAAGGTGCTAAAATAGGAGTTTGTGGATGCACTGCATCACATTTAGGAAATGAAATTTTCAAACGTGCTCCTTATGTGGATTTTGTTCTAGGGGCAAGAAATATTTCCAAAATCACTCAAGCTATAAAAACTCCAAAATTTATGGGCGTGGACATAAACTATGATGAAAGTGAATTTGCTTTTGCAGATTTTCGAAATAGTATTTATAAATCCTATATTAATATCTCCATAGGTTGTGATAAACACTGCACTTATTGTATAGTGCCACATACTAGAGGAGATGAAATTTCCATACCTTTTAACATCATCTACAAAGAAGCTCAAAAAGCCGTTGAAAAAGGCGCTAAAGAGATTTTCTTGCTAGGACAAAATGTCAATAACTACGGCAAAAGATTTAGAAACGAACATAAAAAAATGGACTTTTCAGATCTTTTAGAAGAACTTAGCACTATAGAAGGTTTGGAGCGCATTCGCTTTACAAGTCCACATCCTTTGCATATGGATGATAAATTTTTAGAAGTTTTTGCCAATAATCCAAAAGTTTGCAAATCCATGCACATGCCTTTACAAAGCGGCTCAAGTGAAATTTTAAAAGCTATGAAGCGTGGCTATACTAAAGAATGGTATTTAAATAGAGCTTTAAAACTTAGAGAACTTTGTCCAAATGTTAGCATTTCTACAGACATTATTGTAGCTTTTCCAGGGGAAAGTGAAAAAGATTTTGAAGAAACTATGGATGTTTTGGAAAAAGTGCGTTTTGAACAAATTTTTTCTTTTAAATACTCCAAACGCCCTTTAACAAAAGCTGCAACTATGCCTAATCAAATCGATGAAGAAACAGCTTCAAGAAGACTTAGCACCTTACAAAATCGTCATAGTGAAATTTTAGATGAAATTGTAAAAAAACAAGAAAATAAAACTTTTAAAGTTTTATTTGAAGAATTAAGAGCAGGCAATAGCATTGCTGGAAGAACAGATAATAATTTTTTAGTTCAAGTTGAAGGTAGCGAAGAACTTTTAGGGCAATTTAAAGAAGTAAAAATAACTAATGCAAAGCGTATGGTTTTATATGGGGAAATCGTTTAAAATCCATTGCTTAACATATATAATTTTCATCTTGCAATGGCTTATTTTTTTAAGCTGCAAAAAGCACTATAAAGGTGAAAAAGTTGACCGTAAAGCTGGTGTGATACTTTTTTGGCATGGAAAATTAGCACTCATGCCTTTTGCGTTTAGACATTATAGACAAAAAAATAAAAAAGCCTATGTCATGATCTCCCACCATAAAGATGGAGAACAAATTGCAAAAATCATCAAGCTTTTCGGTCTTGATACTGTAAGAGGAAGCACTTCAAGGGGTGCTAGCAGTGCACTTAGAGCTGCATTTAAAGTTTTAGAACAAAATGACGATATAGTTATCACGCCCGATGGTCCACGAGGGCCTTATCATAGTATTTCAGATGGTTCTATCATTTTGGCTCAAAAAAAAGAACTAAAGATAAGAATTTTAAACTATGAAGCAAATCGTTTTTGGGAATTTAAAAGTTGGGATAAGATGATCTTGCCAAAACCTTTTAGTAAGATTACTTATAGTCTAAGTGAACCTTTGGATATTTTATCTTTAGATAAAGAAAAAGCTAAAGAATTTCTAATGGAACAATTTGATAAAATTAGCTTAGCTGATCAATTTAAGGAATGAAATGTTATTTTTACTTAAAAAAATATTTCCACAACTTTTTATTAGTATTATTTTAGAAGATAAAAAAAATATTGTAAAAGCTTCTATTTATAGAGGAAATAAACTAATCAGTAGCAATGAAAAAACTTTTGATAAAAGCGAAAATTTATTAGAATACATAAAAAATTTAAGCAAGCATTTCTTATTTTACCATACTGCTTTATTTTTGGATGCCAAAGAACAAGGATTAATACCTAGTACAAATATTCAAGATTGTGAGCACTTTAATATAGGAAAAATCAGCTTACAGCATATTTTGTTTAATAATGCCCTTGTTTATACGGCTACCGAACATGTGGAATATTATAGCGAGCTTTTTGAAGAATATAGAGGTTTAGATTTTTTATATTCCCCTTTTGCCCTTCTTTACTACAATACACAAAAAGAAAAACAGCCTGATGATCAAATTTTACTTTATGGATTTAAACAAGGACATCTTTTGGCAATTATTGTTGCTAAAGGCAATACTATTTTATACGGTGATTTTAAAATATTTGAGCAAGAATTAGGTTTAGAGCTTGAACTTCCATCAGAAGATAATCAAGAAATTGAAAACAACAACGATGATACTGAAGTTACCTTAGATAACTTCAATGAAGCCTTAAATAATAAATTTGACCTACTTGATCAAGAAAATAATCTTGAAACTTTGGATAATAATGATAATTTTAATCTTGAAACTTTGGATAATAATGATAATTTTAATCTTGAAACTTTGGATAATAATGATAATTTTAATCTTGATGAATTAAATCAATTTAGCAACGATATGGAACTTTGTCGTTATATTATTACGAGCATTGAAAAATTTTACAATGATGATAAATATGCTGCGGTATTTATCAATGGTATTTTATTATATAGCGAATCAGATATTAACATAAGTGCTATTGATTTTTTAGAAAGTGAAACTTTTTTAGAGATAAAAACGAAACAAATCAACACCTTAGATCTTATGATAGAGTTGATGCGAAAGGAGCTTAAATGACTTATAGCTTCATACAGCCAAGAAAAAAACCTATTTTCACACTCTTTGATAAAATTTGGCTAGGACTTTTTGGTTTTAGTATATTATTTATCTTGCTAGTATATTTTACATATACAATAAAAATTGCATTAATCAATAGCTCTATCGATGATGAAAAACAACAAGTTATAGTGCTTCAAAATCAAACTAAGCAAAATGAAATGCTTTATGAAATTTTATTTGATCAAAGCCAAATAGCGAAAAATTTTAACACTCAAAATCAAATTGTTAAAGAAAGCTTAAGAAATCTATTTGATATTATTGTAAAAACTGATAATATTACTCTTGAAAGTGTTGAACAAGACGAATATTCCTTAAAACTTATCGGAGTCACTCCTACAAGAGAAATGTTTACTCTACTTTTAGAAACCCCTTTAAAAAGCATCTTTGATCAAAGCTATACAACCTATTATCGCTTAGATAATGGGTGGTATCGTTTTGTTAGTATTAGTAAACAAATTCCAGGAGTTACAGATGAAAGATAAAAGCCTAGAAGAAATTGATTTATTAAAGCTTATCATTTGCGCGTTAAGTTTTATAAGCGTTTGCACAGCCTTGATCTTATTTTTACTTTTGCCGACATTAAAAAATTACAAACAAGCAAATCTTAGAGAAAACTCACAACTTGCCATCTTAAAAGCCGCTAAATCAAAATTTGACTTTAGTGAAGATAAAATATCAACCCTAAGAAGCGAAAACAACAAAAGTTTAGAGCAATTTGAGCAAAATTTTAATATAGGAAATTTTGATATTTTTTTACAAAAATATTTTCAAAATGTAAAAATTCAAGAAACTAAGCCCGAAAAACAAGAAAAATATCTAAAAAACCGCTTAGCCATTAAAGCGACAATGAACAATCCTAGAAGGCTTTATGATTTTATTGATGCTCTAAAAAACTATAATAACTTAATCAAGCTTGATTATCCGCTTAATCTTAAAGCAGGAGAGCAAGGCATCTCTATAGATCTTACTCTCAAAGTTTATTCAAGCTAAACTCACATCTTCACCTTTTAAAATCTGATTCATAGTATTCATTGCACACATTTTTCCACACATGGAACATGAGTTTAAATCATCAGGGCGACGCTCATTAAACATTTTTTTAGCCTTTTCTCCATCAATAGCAAGCTTAAACATTTTCTCCCAATCCATCTCTTGTCTAGCCTTACTCATCTCATCATCCCTTGCTCTTTCTTTTGGAAGTTTGGCTATATCTCCTGTATGAGCTGCAATTTTAGTCGCAACTATACCCTCTCTAACATCTTCTAAATTTGGAAGTCTTAAGTGTTCAGCAGGTGTTACATAGCACAGCATATCAGCACCGCTAGCTGCAGCCACAGCTCCTCCAATAGCACCACTAATATGATCATACCCTGCGCCAATATCTGCTACCAAAGGTCCTAAGACATAAAAAGGCGCTCCTTTGCATAAACGCTTTTCTAATTGCATATTTGCCTCTATTTCATTAATAGCCATATGCCCTGGACCTTCTATCATTACTTGAACCCCAACATCCCAAGCCCTTTGGGTAAGAAGCGATAATTCTATAAGCTCTGAAATTTGCGCCCCATCACTTGCATCGTGAGTAGAGCCAGGACGCAAAGCATCGCCCAAAGATAAAGTTACATCGTATTTTAAACAAATGTCAAGCAAATCATCATAATACTCAAAAAAAGGATTTTCGGCATCTTTCATCATCATCCAAGCATAAAGCACAGAGCCTCCTCTTGAAACTATATTTGTAAGTCTTTTACTTTGTTTAAAAATATGCGCTGCGCGAGAATTAATACCTGCATGAATTGTCATAAAATCAACCCCACTTTTAGCATGATGATATACAACATCTAAAAAGTCTTTAGCACCAATTTGTTTTAAATCTTTTTCTAAAAATCCTACCGCATCATATACAGGAACTGTTCCTATCATAGCTTTTGAAACATTAACAAGCTCGTCTCTAAAACGACTTGTTTTGCCATAATTGCTTAAGTCCATAATCGCTTCTATGTCAAATTTATGAGCGAGCTCTACTTTTTTCATTTCCTCGCTATAATCAACGCAATCATTTGAAACTCCTAAATTTACATTAACCTTAGTACGCAGTCCAAAACCTATACCATTTGGATCAAGACTTTTATGATTAATATTTGCAGGGATAATAATTTTACCGCAAGCAATATTTTCAAGCAAAAAATCTTTACTTAAATTTTCTTTTTGTGCAACAATCTGCATTTCTTTAGTAAAAACACCTTGTTTGGCATAATTCATTTGAGTTTTCATAAATTTATCCTTTAAAAAATTTGGATAAATGAAGGGTGAGTATAAATTTTTAAAGTATTGAAATTTATAAATCTTCCCGACGCTGGCATTATCCAGATCCGGTTCGGTCTAAGCTTTTAGCTTACTCTCAGCCTGTTACACAAGCTCCCGTCATTTATGTTTTAATTATACACTTTAAATATTTATTTTTGCTTTATGCGTGCAGTCTTTGTAAAATTTATAAGTTCTTCTGTAGTTTTTATATGATAAGGAAGTTTTCCAAGGCAATATTTAAAAATTTCAGCAGCTGCTAAAGCATCATCTAAGGCCCTATGATGCGTATTTTCCACGCCCAGAAATTCTTTCAAAACCTCTAGTTTATATTTTGGACTTTCTATACAACATTGTGCAAATTCTATAGTGCAAATACGACGATTAAGCAAAATGCCAAAACCACACTCATTTAAAGCCTTAGAAATAAAACTATAATCAAAACGCACATTATGCGCTACAAAAATACTGTCTTTTAAAAAAAGCCTAAAATCACTTAAAACCTTTGCTAAACTTGGAGCATTTTCCACCATCTCATAAGTAATACCCGTAAGTTCGGTTATATTTTCTGGAATTTCTTTTACTTTAACAAAACTTTGAAAGTGTCCAATTTCTTTAGAATTTTGAATTTTTACTGCTCCAATTTCTAAAATTTCCCCCTTACTTACACCGCCAGTACTTTCTATATCTACTATGCAAAAAATTTCATCTTTAATTTTTGTTGTGCGTGTTTTAAGGGTAAAAATATTATCTTTATTCAAAGTTAAACCCAAACCCAAAAGCTCAAAAGTTTCCAAATCTAAATCAAAATTTTTTAATTCTTCAACTTTGGCAAACTCTTGCATCACCCAATCATAAGGCTTGCTTTGCTTATTTAATATAGAAATAATCTGATCAATTTGCTGTAAACTCAAAATTCAAGCTTTAAAGATGAAATTGCAGTTTTATAATCATTAGAAGAAAAAATATAACTTCCAGCCACCAAAATATCAGCTCCGGATTCTTCTAAATCGCTAGCATTTAAACCATTAACACCACCATCAACCTCTATAAAAACTTTAGCATTTTTTTTATCAATCATTTGGCGCAATTCTTTGATTTTTTCATGCACCAAAGGTAAAAATTTTTGTCCACCAAATCCAGGATTAACACTCATTAAAAGTACCATATCTACAAATTCTAGCATGTGTTTAATAGAATCAATAGGAGTGTGCGGATTTAAAACAATAGCAGGATGGATTCCTTGACTTCTTATATATTCACAAAGTCTTATAGGATGAACTTCGCTTTCCATATGAAAAGAAATGAATTTTGGTTTCAAAGGGATAAAAAGATCTATAAATTTACTTACATCTTTAACCATCAAATGCACATCTAATGGCAACTTACTAATAGTTGAAATTTTTTCGATCACGCAAGGTCCAAAAGTCAAATTTGGAACAAAGTGTCCATCCATTACATCAATATGTAAAAGATCTGCACCTGCAGCTTCAATAGCTTTAACTTCTTCTTCTAATTTCAAAAAATTTGCAGACAATAAACTTGGAGCTACATACATGATCAAAACCTTAAAGTATATATAAATGTGATAAATAATATTTTATCGACTTATATATTAAAAAAACTATAAATTATGGAATATTTTAAGCTTAATTTTGATAAAATCTCCATTTAAAAATTTTCATAAGGACAAGAAAATGGCAAGAGTATGTCAAATCACAGGCAAGGGTCCAATGGTGGGTAATAATGTCAGCCATGCTAACAATAAAACAAAAAGACGCTTTTTACCTAATCTCAGAACAGTTCGTGTAACTTTAGAAGATGGCACCACGAGAAAAATGAGAATTGCAGCTTCTACTCTAAGAACTCTAAAAAAACAAAATTCTAAATAATTTTGAGGATTTATTCCTCAATTTTAAAATTTCCAATTTAAAAATAAACTTTAATAAATCACTTATATAACACACATTTAAAAATTATTATTAATTTTATTATTTTTTAAGCCAAAAATATCTTTTAATAGTGTAAAATACCTTGTTAAATGAATTTTAAATTTCACTAATACAAGGAGAGTTTATGCTACATGAATATAGAGAATTAATGTCAGAGCTAAAAGGTAAAGATGCTCATTTTGATAAACTATTTGATCGTCATAATGAACTTGATGACATGATTAAAGATGCAGAAGAAGGTAGAACTTCTCTTAGCAGCATGGAAATTTCAACCTTAAAAAAAGAAAAGCTTCATGTAAAAGATGAACTTAGCCAATATCTAGCAAATTATAAAAAATAAGGCAAAACAATGTTTGGAAGTAAAATAAACCATTCTGATCTTCAAAAACTTGAAGAAGAAAATAAAAATCTTGCACATAAAATTGAAAAATTTCAATCGGAAAATTTAGAATTAAAAAATAAAATTACATCATTAGAACAAGAGGCTTTAGAGTCTAAACTTAAAACAGATCTTTTAAATGTTTTATTAACCGGAGTTTTAAAAAATATTACTATTGTTCAAGGCGATATGCTAGAAAATGTAAATAAGGCAGAAGTTATCTCTAGCTATTCTAAAACTTCTCTTGCTGAAATGGATGAACTTAACCATATTGCTAATTCTATCAATGCTTCCTTAGGAGATATTACAGAATCAGCCAATAAAACAAGAGATGCTGCAGGAACCTTACATAGAAGTGTAGATGAAATTACTAATGTAATCAATCTAATTAAAGATGTTTCCGATCAAACCAATCTTTTAGCTCTTAACGCTGCTATAGAAGCTGCACGCGCAGGTGAACATGGACGTGGTTTTGCTGTTGTTGCTGATGAAGTAAGAAAACTAGCTGAAAAAACACAAAAAGCAACCACAGAAGTTGAAATGAATATCAACCTTCTAAAGCAAAATGCGAATGAAATGTATACTCAAAGTGAGCAAGTTGAAAAAATTTCCATAGATTCTAATGCTCATATTATGAGCTTTTCCGAAAAATTTACTCACTTAGTAAATGAAGCGCATTCTACTAATTCAAATGCAGTTGGTATCGCTTCAGAAGCTTTCGTATCTTTAGCAAAACTAGATCATATAGCTTTTAAATTAAATGGTTATAAAGAAATTTTTTCCAAATCAGGAAAGCAATTAGCTGATCACACATCTTGTCGCTTAGGAAAATGGCTTGCTAGCACAGGAAAAGAAAGATTTGGGCAAAATAAAAGCTTCTTAAAAATTAACGAGCCACATGAAAAAGTTCATGAAAATATGAATAATGCCATAACAATAGCAAATACAGAAGATATTAGCAAAGATATTACTCAACACAGCATAATTAATAAATGTGAAGTTGCCGAAAATGCATCGCTTGATCTTTTCAATGTATTTAAAGAAATGCTTGATGAGTCAGTTCATTAAAATCCTAGGTTGAACCTTTTTAAGGTTTAACCTAAATAATCTTTAATTTTCCCCTCTTTTCCTTTAAAAACCACATATAAGCAAAATCAAGCAAAGGCGTTCTTATCATATTTTTACATTTTTTTTCAAAATCCTGCACCTTAACATAAACAGCTTCAATCTCTTCATCATCAACTCCACCTCCAGAAGAAATTTTATCTTTTTCATCAACTTCTGCGAAATAAAAACTTTGCTTGCTTACACCTGAACCAAACCCTGTATAAAAATCTCCTATTTTTTCTAAATTTTTAGGAGCATATCCTAGTTCTTCTATACATTCTTCTTTTGCTATTTCCTCTAAAGATAATTTTTTATCTACAAGTCCTGAACAAAGCTCTATAGTATAGCCCATATTATCATCTTTTACATAATCTTTATCATGCATTTGATGATACCAAAGTGGTATGCGAAATTGGCGTACAAAAATAAAACTTTCTAATTCTTTATGATACAAAAGCACTGAAACACTATCTTTAGATTCTATAAAATCCCAAGTACAAAACTTACCATTACTTTCATAAGCAAATCTCTTAGGCTTAATATAATTTGATTTTTCAAAAGAAAGTTCTTTTAAATTTTTAAATGCCATAATAAAACCTTTTATTTATTTTTCACATTGTACTTTATTTTTGCTTTTTTGAAAATATAAAGGTGATTAAAGCCTTAAAAAATTAAAATTCATATTTATAACTCAACCAAAAACTCCTTCCTTCTGTATAGTCTTGATAACGATTTGCATATCCAGCAGGATTAGCCCCATCCCATTTAGTAACTTGAGGATCGAAGAAATTTTTATCAAAAAGATTTTGCACTGCAAAACTTAAGCTAGATTGCTTATTAATTTTATAATTTATCCCTAAATCCACTATATAAAAAGGCTTATATTTTTGCCATGGCAGACTACCATTACCGCCACCTTTTGCTTTAGCTATAGTATCAAGTCTTGCTCGTGTTTTTATATAGGAACTAAATTTACCTCGCTCATAGTTTAATTTTAACATTGCCATATGCCTTGGTAAATTTTCTATTCTATCACCACCAAACCAATTTTTTTGACCATCTTTGTAGCGATTATCCATAAAAGTATAACTTGAATTTAGGCTAAAGCCATTGTAAGTTTTGGTATTAAATGCAAATTCTATACCTTTAGTCTGTGTTTTTCCAAGATTAATAGGACGCGTACAAACAGTGCCATTGCTACAATTAATACCATTTTGCATACCTGTTAAATCTTCACTACTGATTTGATTTGTAAAATCAGTAATAAATCCTGTGATAGAATAATGTGCAAAATCAAATATCCTAAAATCAACACCCAATTCATAATTTATACTTTCTTCTGGTTTTAAGTCAGGGTTTCCAAAATAAGCATTACCATTGGCATAATTATAATATCCATTTGTCAACTCCTTAGCAGCAGGAGTTTTATAGCCTTTTGAAACACCTCCTTTAAAGGCTATATTATCATTTAAGTGATAAACCAAATAAACCCTAGGCGTAAATTCAGAATCAAACAAATCGCTATAAATATAACGCAAACCTGTAGTAAAAATCAAATCATCTGTTATAAAATACTCATTTTCCCCATAAAGCGCAACCGTGGTTTGATCAAGATTTTTACCTCTTATTTGACTACCTGCGCTTGCTTGATCATTTTTTAACACCTCATAATCAATCCTTGCACCAAAGGTATTTACTAAATTACCGTACTGACCTAAATTCCAAGGTAAAACAACCTTACCTTCTCCTACCCAAATTTGGCTATGCAGCTCCTTATCCTTAGTGCTACCATATTGTAAATATGAGTTAGTTGAACTAAAATCATAGTTACCATCATGATTTAAAACAATATTATCCTTAAAAAGTTGTCTTTCACTTTTAATAGCCCTACTACTTGTAGAATTCACTGAAATTTCATTAATATATCGTTCTATATCAAAATATATATTATTTTTATCATTTACTGTCCAATTAAGCCTAGAACCAAAACCTAAACTAGTAAAAGCACCTGGACTATGACTAGCAATTTGATAATTATCAGGTCTTTGTTGACTACTATTCCAAACTGGTGTAGGCCATTTTAAATCAGAAGTTGCCTTATCATAATACTTCAACCTTGCAGAAATTGATAATGTATCTTCAATCAAAGGAGTTGCCACATAAGCATTAAATCCCCCAGCATTGCCATAGTGATTAGAGTGCTGTTGTAAAAGAGTGTTAAATTCTATATTTGCCTCAGTCTTATCAGGATTTTTCTTAGTGATAATATTTATCACACCACCTACAGCATCACTGCCATAAAGTGTAGAAGCTGGACCACGTATAACCTCAATACGCTCTATCATAGACAAAGGTGGTAGATATCCTGACTCACTGCCACTAAAACCATTATCATAAAACCCATTTGCAACACTTTGACGTTTTCCATCAATTAAAACTAGAGTATAAGAACTACCAAAACCTCGTATGCTAAAATCATAAGTGCCTGTTTTATTCATAGTCACATCTACACCTGGAATATCTCCTATAGCTTCCCCTATATCCTTAATTGGTTTTTTTTCAAGCTCTTCTTTTGTAATGATAGAAATACTAGCAGGCGCATCAACCAAATCTTGTTCAAAACCACTAGCACTAACCACAACATCATTAAGTTGATATTTTTCTTCTGCTTTTAACAAAGCTCCAGATAAAATCAAAAAACACAGTAAACTTTTTTTAAATTTTATATTTTTAATTTGAGTCAAATTAATTCCTTTAAAAATAATTATTTTGATATTTAAAATCATTTTTGAAGTATAAAAAAAGAATACTTTTAATTAACTTAATTTTGATAACAATTATAAATAATAAAATTATTTAAAAAAGCGAAGTAAAAGCCTAAGCCTCTTGATAGGCTCCAAGCTTTAAAATTTTCTGCATACGATTTGCAGAAAGTTCTCGTACATCAATATTTTCAAGTTCATTTAGAGATTTTTTTACATAATCAGCAATAGCTACTGCTGCAGCTTCTTTATTACGATGTGCACCATTTGTAGGCTCATCTATAACATCATCAATTAAACCTTGAGATTTTAAATCATCAGCGGTTACCTTCATAGCCTTGGTTGCAGCTTCACTTTTTGCAGGATCATTCCAAAGTATTGCAGCACAACCTTCAGGAGAAATTACTGAAAAAACAGAATTTTTCATCATTGCAAGTCTATCTGCAACCCCTATAGCTAACGCCCCGCCACTACCACCTTCTCCGATAACTATAGCAATGGTCGGTATTTTCAAATCACTTAATTCATATAAATTTCTAGCGATAGCTTCACTTTGCCCTCTTTCTTCAGCACCTATTCCAGGATAAGCACCTGGAGTATCTATTAAAAATAAAATAGGAATTTGAAATTTCTCTGCAAGTCTTGCTACTCTTAAGGCTTTACGATATCCTTCAGGATGTGGCATCCCAAAATTTCTAGCGATTTTATCTTTTGTTCCACGTCCTTTTTGCTCACCAATTACAATTATTTTTTTCTCTCCTAAATAACCCATAAAACAAACAATAGCAGGATCATCTCTAAAGGCACGATCACCATGTATTTCGTGAGCGTCATTTAAAATAAGTTCAATATAGTCAAGAGCATAAGGGCGATCTGGATGACGCGCTAATTGCAAACGTTGAAAATCGCTTAAATTCTTATAAGTTTTAGAAATTTCTTTTTCAAGATTTTTCTTTAAAATCGATACAGCTTCAGTATCTCCTTTAATCTGAGCATTGATAATGTCCTCATCAATTTGCTGAATATTTTTTTCAAAATCTAAATAAGAAGCCATATTAATCTACTTTTTTAAATACAACACAGCCATTTGTGCCACCAAAACCAAAAGAATTACTCATCACCACTTTTAAATCTACTTTTCTTGATATATTTGGAACATAATCAAGATCACATTCATCATCTTTTACAAGCTGATTGATTGTAGGTGGAACCACCCCATCTCTTAAAGCCATAACACTAACAACCGCTTCAATTGCACCTGCAGCACCCAAGCAATGGCCTGTTTGTCCCTTGGTGGAACTTATAAGCGGGATATTATTGCCAAAAAGCTCTTTAATTGCTGCTGTTTCATTTTTGTCATTTACAGGGGTTGAAGTTCCATGTGCATTGATATAATCTACCTTTGGATTCCCTGCCATATTTAAAGCTTTTTTCATAGCTCTTAAAGGCCCATCTAAAGTTGGTGAAGTAATATGATGCGCATCTGCACTTTCTCCAAATCCAATTAATTCAGCATAAATTGTAGCACCGCGTTTTTTAGCCTCTTCATATTCCTCAAAAACTAAAGCTCCAGCACCTTCTCCCATGACAAAACCATCTCTTTCTTTGTCAAATGGTCTTGAAGCATGCTGTGGATCTTCATTTCTAGTTGATAAAGCTTTCATTGAAGCAAAACCACCTATACCCACAGGACAAATCGCAGCTTCTGCACCTATGACTAACATCTTTTTAGCATTTCCCAAAGCTATACTTTTATAAGCTTCTCCTATAGCATGAGTTCCTGCTGCACAAGCTGTAACACAAGAAATATTTGGCCCTTTAAGTCCATGCTCTATAGAAATCAAACCTCCTAACATATTTACAAGTGCTGAAGGTATGAAAAAAGGGGAAATTTTACGCGGACCTCGCTCGGAACAAATAATGGAATTTTTTTCTATGTTAGGCAAACCTCCGATACCAGCAGCCGAAACAATGCCAAATTCTTCTTTGTCTAATTCTTCACTAAATCCAGCATCCTGCATTGCTTCTCTTGCTGCTTTAATTCCAAGTTGTATGAAACGGTCAATTTTTTTTACTTCTTTGCCATCAACAACCTCTAATGGATCAAAATTTTTAACTTCAGCTGCAATTTGAACAGGAAAGTCTGTGGCATCAAAAAGAGTAATTTTATTTACTCCGCTTTCTCCATTGCAAATTGCTTTAAATGAACTTTCTTTATCTAAACCAAGGGCATTGATCATACCAATACCTGTAACTACAACTCTTTTCAAGAATAAGCTCCTTGCAAGAAAAAAATTATTTTTTTAGATTGTCAATATAATTTACAACATCTTCAATTTTAATTAATTTTTCAGCATCACTATCTGGAATTTCTACTTCAAATTTTTCTTCTAAAGCCATAATAAGCTCTACAACATCTAAAGAATCAGCACCTAAATCTTCAATAATTTTTGATTCCATTTTAACTGCATCTGCATCAATACTTAATTGCTCTACTACTACTGCTTTTACATCATCAAATGTTGCCATTTGTTCTCCTTCAAAAAATTAAAATAAAGCGTATTTTACTATAAAAAGCTTAAAATATTTATAGTTTTTCATTATACTTGAAAATAAAATATTAAAACATAAAGGAAAAATGATGCTTTTCTCTAATTTAATCAAAGAAAATCAAAAAATTTGGAATGCTTATCTACATCATGATTTTGTTAAAAAATTGGAAGATAAAAGCCTAAAGCAAGAAAATTTTCTTTTTTATCTCAAGCAAGATTATATTTATTTGCTTAATTACGCAAAATGTTATGCAAGATTAGCACTTAACTCAAATACCGCAAAAGAACTTCGTTTTGCTATGAAATTTCAAAATTATATAGTTGAAGGAGAAATGGAGCTTCATCGTGCAATTTTATCTCTTGGCATTAATGCAGATGAACTCGATGCAAAAGATGAAAGTTTAGTCAATATAGCCTATTCGCGTTATATGTTAAGCGTAGGTGAAAATGGAGATTTTTTAGATATGTTAGTTGCTCTTAGTGCTTGCGCTATAGGCTATGCAAAAATAGGTGCTGAAATTATAAATCGTTTAAAAAATGAAAATTTAAAAGATCATCCTTACAAGGAATGGATTTTGACCTATGGAAGTGAAAATTTTCAAAATGAAGCTAAAGAATTTGAAGATTTTGTTAATTCTTATACTTCAAGTGTTAGTGCACAAAAATTCCAAAAACTCAGCGAAATTTTTCATACTGTAACACGCTTAGAAGTGGCTTTTTGGGAGCATTCTTTAAGAATGGAATTAAATCTTTAAACATGGGCTTTTTGCCCATGTTTTTATGCAATTTTACTTGCATCAATAATATTATAATCCAAACCAACCATTTCTTTAGAAAGTCCTAATGCAAGTCCTACTAATTGTGATAAATGAATAATAGGCAATCTTGCTTTAGAATTAGTATAATCTTGAAATCTTTCTTGATAGATATCAAGCTGCATTTGACAAAGTGGACAAGGTGTTACAACACAATCAGCTTGATTTTCACTTGCATTATTGACAATTTGACTAGACATTTTTTTCACAGATTTTTCTGCAGGATAAGAAGCATGAAAACCACAACAATCAAGGCGTTTTTCAAAAAGAACTATTTTAGCCCCTAAAACTTCTACTACACTTTCAAAACTTTTTGGATTGGTTGAACTTTCTTTTTTACCGAAAGTATCTTCAGGTCTTAAACTATGGCAACCATAAAATAAAGCTACTTTTAAATTTGAAAGCGGCTTTTTCACCTTGCTTTTTAAATTATCCAAATCCTCATAAAGCTCCCACAAAAGACTTGTAATAGGCGTTGAACCTTGATATTTCATTCCACCTTGTGCTAAAAAAGTATTGATGCGTTCTTTTGCACCCTTATCAAGAGTATTTTTTGCTTTAGTTAAAGTTAGCATACAAGTACTACAAGTTGCAAGCATTGGCATTTTCATCTCTTCCGCTAAAGCAATATTTCTTGCATTAGCTACCAAAGTCGCAATAGGATCAACACACTGTGCTTGAGAAGCCCCACAACAACTCCACCCCTTAATTTCATTCAACTTCCAACCCAAAATAGGTGCAATAGCTTCAAGTGAAATTTTAGATTCTTTTGCAGCTTGAGATAAAACACAACCTGGAAAAAAAGCGTATTCTTTTTGCATATTTTACTCCTTAATAGCAGCTTCTTGTGCCGCCTTTATCATTTTAACCAAATCTTTATGCCCTTCTATTTCATCCTCGCCAAAAACATGCATAGGATTCATTTTTCCTGCACGCATAAGTTTAAAAGCTATATCTGTTTTACCCATAGAACCTATAACACCCTCAGAACGCAAAGCAAGATAAATTTCATTCAAGCGTCCTGAACCTTCAACTAAATCTTTATAAAAAGCTTCAGCATGATCAGGCCCTAAGCCTTCATTTAAACCTTTTTTAATCGCCATCACTCTTAAATTTGCTATATCACTTACTGAACTTATACCCTTTGGACAACGATCAGCGCACTCTTGACAATGAACACAAAGCCAAAGTCCATTCATTACGCTGGGTTTTACATGCAACATAGGATCCTTACCTCGAGAGTCCGCCGCTGCACGCCAAGCATGAGTAAAAACAAAAGGTTGCATATAATCGCTACTATCTGCTTCTAATTTATTACACTCTGAAGCACAGCTACCACATAAAATACAATCCCATTGCTTGCTAATACGATCAAATTCTTCTTGACTTTGTTTACAGCCCTTTTCCGCTGAAAATTCATTTTTTGCCACCATAGCAGGACGAATTTTTCTTAAATTTTCTATAGAAGGCTCCCAATCCACAATTAAATCAGAAATTACTCTAAAATTTCCAAGCGGAGAAATGCGTATACTTGAAGGATTATCATATTCTTTTAACAAATCTTGCATTTTAGTATCGCAAGCAAGATAAGAATGCCCATTCACACGAACTGCACAAGCCCCACAAATTGCAGATTGACAAGAGGCGGTAAAATTTAAAGTAATATCTTTTGTTTTTTTGATAAAAAGCAAAAGAGAGAGCAGAGTTTTTCCTTGTATATCCTTATCATCAATATCATAACTTTGTTCATATTTTTCCTTGCCATTAAAACGATCTATGATAATTTTCATTGTACTCTCCTTCCATCAAGTGAAAACTCAGTTACCACGACATCTTTATAACTAAGTTTTAATTCATCATTTTCTAAATTTACAATGCTATGTTTTAAGAAATTTTTATCATCTCGCTTTGGATAATCTTCTCTAGTATGAGCCCCACGACTTTCAAGTCTATTTCTAGCTGCTAAACAAGCACAGCGAGAAAGTAAAATCAAATTACCAAGCTCTACATAATCTGTAAAAGCAGTATTCATCACTTCATTAGGATTTGGAATACGAATTTTTTCATATCTTGCTTGTATATCTTCTAAATTTTTTGCTAGAAGATCGAGTTTTTCTTGGGTTCTAAAAATCCCCATATTATCCCAATTTTGACTTCCTAGCTCTTCTCGCAATTCATACATTTCTTGACCATTTCCGCCATTATTTGTAATTTCTTTAAATCTAGCCTGCCATTTTTGAGCAAGTTCATGAGTTTTTGCTCCTTTTCCAAAACTTGCATCTTTAGCATAATTTGTCGCACCAATGCCTGCTAAATGCCCTGTTACAACTGCATCGGCTAAAGAATTTCCCCCTAGTCTATTAGCTCCATGTATAGAAATACAAGAAGCTTCTCCACCTACATAAATTCCAGCAATTTTAGTACTCATATCTTCAAATTTAGCCACTTCAATTCCACCCATAGAATAATGCGCCGTTGGACGGATAGGTACAGGAGCATCTACTAAATCAATATTTTCAAAAAGCATTGCAGTGTGACGAATTTTTGGTAAATCTTTTAAAATTTTTTCTTTTCCTAAGTGGCGTACATCGCACAAAACATAAGCTCCAAGTCCCTCACCATAACCTCTACCTTCGCGAATTTCTGTTTCTATAGCACGCGCAACTACATCTCGCGGTGCAAGCTCCATTTTTTCATGGTAATTTTTCATAAAACGCTCACCACGATTATTTAAAAGATATCCCCCTTCACCGCGCGCCGCTTCTGTAATAAGAGTTCCGCCATTTGCAACTCCTGTTGGGTGAAATTGTATCATCTCAGGATCTTCAAAACCAAGTCCTGCTCTAAGAGCAGCTGCCACGCCATCTCCTGTGGCAATAAAAGGAGTTGAAGTTCTATTATAAAATATCCTTGTATATCCCCCTGTAGCAATCACCAAAGCTTTGCATAATACAGGATAAATTCCACCGCTTTGTATATCTCTTAAAACGACACCCTCGCATTTTCCATCCACAACACCTATATCCAAAAGTTCATGATCCATTAAAAATTTCACACCACTACTAATAGCATCATCTAAACAAGAATGCATTAAAATATGACCTGTTTTATCTGCAGAATAGTTACAGCGTTTCTTAGAAGCTCCTCCCATTAAACGCTGAGCTACTCCACCTTGCTCATTTCTTGAAAACAAGGTTCCTATAAAATCCATATTAAAAATAGCCTTTCCAGCTAATTCGCAAAATTTTAAAGCCGCGTCTTGATCTACCAAATAAGCTCCGCCTTTAATAGTATCATAAGCATGTAATCTATAGGAATCTCCATTAGAAAAATCAGTAACTCCATTAATTCCACCCTCTGCCATACAAGTTGCGTTACGCGATGGCATCATCTTTGTAGCTACCACAACGCTTAATTTTGGATTTTCTTTTCTCACTGCGGCTGCAGCACGCAAACCTGCTCCACCTGATCCAATTACCAAAACATCACAAGAAGGTAAATTTGTATCTTTATCCATCTTAGATGAATCATCTAAGGCATAAACTCCACTTGAACTTGCAACTAAAGCTCCTACACTAATACAGGCTGTTTTTATAAAATCTCTTCTAGAAAATTCACCCATATCATTCTCCTTATTTAAAAAATTAATAATAATTTTTAATGTAAGTCAATCTTACATAACCGCATGCCAAAAATCCAAAAACAAACTCTCTTTTCAATATAAAATGAATTAAAAACAAATTTATAATTTAATAAATATAAAAAAGCATAAGATAAGCAATCAAAGAAGATAGATGAATATAATAAAATAAATATTAAAAAATTTTTGCAATATATCATAATCTATTCCTTGCAAATTAAATGGAATGATTATACCTTAAAAAAATAACAAAAAATTAATATTAATTAAGATATTATTTATCTTAATTAATATATAGTTAATAAAATTATCAAATCATTAAGCCTTAAAAAGCTTAAATTCTCCATTCATAAATTGCATTCTAGCGCTTAAATGATCAAGATAAAAAACTTCAAATTTTGGATTTTGTGGAGTTTCATAAAGATTTACAAGATAAGGGTATTTTTCAAACATCATTTTTTTAACTTCTAAATTTGGTTCAAAAACCGCATTAGCTCTAAGTCTTAAAAAAGTCCCATCTTTTGCACAAGAACAAAATTCAATACCATTATAATTTTTTATATGTTTAAAAAGTCCCTTTGTGTTTGCTGTGCAAAAATAAATTTTATCTCCCATAAGCAATGGACTTTGTATAGGACGCACTCTAGGATTTCCACAAGTTCCTAAAGTGGCTAAAAATGCCGGTGCATTATCATCTAAAAATTGTGCTATTTCTTTTAAATCCATCATTTTTCCTTACATATATAAACCACCATTGATCTTAAGCACATCACCTGTCACATAAGAGGCATAATCACTAAGTAAAAACGCTACACAATTAGCCACTTCTTCAGGTTCTGCAAAGCGTTTTAAAGGGATATTATCTTGATAAACTTGTTTGATTTCATCGCTTAAAACTTCAGTCATATCGCTTTTTATAAAACCTGGAGTTACACAGTTAAAGCGTAAATTTCTACTTGCTCCTTCTTTAGCAAAAGATTTAGTCATAGCTATCATTCCACCTTTACTAGCAGAATAATTTACTTGTCCAGCATTACCCATTTCTCCGACAATAGAAGCGATATTCACAACAGCACCAAAGCGTTTTTTACTCATGGTTTTTAAAGCTTCTCTACAACCTAAAAAAGCTGAGCTTAAATTCGTATCCACAACGCCACTAAAGTCCTCTAATTTCATTCTTAAAGCAAGTTTATCATTTGTAACGCCTGCGTTATTTACAAGATAACTTAACTCTCCATCGCTCTCCACTATGGTTTTTACACCATTTTCAAACTCATCTTCTTTGCTTGCATCAAATTTAATCACAGCAGCAACGCCACCACTTGCAATAATTTCATCTTTTAAAGCATCTGCGAGTTCAGGTTTTGAACGATAATTAATCCAAACTTTAAGTCCAAAACCCGCTAAAGTTTTTGCGATAGAAGCACCTATTCCCTTACTTGCTCCGGTAATTAAAACATTTTTTCCGCTAAATTTCATTATCTATCCTTAATAAGTTTAATTTTAAAAATTGCAATCTTAACAAATTTCTTATAAAAAAGGCAAACAAACTAAAACAAAGCCTCATTCATTTCTTTTGGAATTTCTAAGTCTAAAATTTTAAGCACACTTGCAGCGATATTGCTAAGCCCCATATTATCTTTAATCTTTGAAACTCCCTTTGCTTGCACAAAAACAAAAACATCAAAAGTGGTATGATTGGTAAGCAAATTTCCTTTTTCATCTTGCATAGCTTCGCAATTTCCATGATCACTTGTAATGATAAAAGCATAATCATGCTTTTTTGCACATTCTACAATCTCGCCCAAACAAGTATCCACCGCTTCAACAGCCTTTATAGCAGCATTAAAATCACCTGTATGTCCAACCATATCTCCATTTGCAAAATTTACCACTATAAAATCCTCACCCTTTTCTATACCTTTTTTCACTGCATCACACACTTCAAAAGCACTCATTTGGGGTTTTTCATCATAAGTTTTTACCTTGGGGCTTGGGATTAAAACCCTTGTTTCATTTTCTAAAAGCTCTTCTTTTCCGCCATTAAAAAAGAAAGTTACATGGGCATATTTTTCGGTTTCTGCGGTATGAAGCTGACTAAGCCCTGCTTTAGAAATCACTTGTGCTAAAGTATTTTCAATTTTTTCTTTTTCAAAAAGCACAGGGAGTTTAAATTTATCATCATAAACACTCATAGTAAGTAAATTTTCAAAGATTTTTTCGCGTTCAAACTCTTTAAAATCCTTAGAATTTAACACTTCAACAAGTTGTTTCATTCTATCATTTCTAAAGTTGATAAAGATAATGCCATCTTCTTCTCTCATGCCCTTGTAATTCTCATTTTGAGCTGCTTTGATAAATTCATCAGTAACATTTTCATCGTAAGATTTTTGTAGGTATTCTAATAAATTTGGCACTTTATAAGCCTTACCTAACAAGCACTCATAATACTCTTTTACCCTATCCCAACGCTTATCTCTATCCATAGCATAAAAACGCCCACAAATCGTAGCAAAATGCACGCCTAAGTTTTCACAAAATTCTTTTAAATCTTTTATGAAATTTAAGCCACTTTTTGGACTTACATCGCGCCCATCAGTGATTGCATGAGCAAAAACTTCATTGCCATTTTTCGCACAAATTTCAAGCATGGCTTTAAAATGCGTATCCATAGAATGCACCCCGCCATCGCTATAAAGCCCTATAATATGCACTCTTTTACATTTTGCTAAAAGTTTTTGTAAATTCTCATTTTTTTCAAGTTCTTTGTTTTCAATGGCTTTATTAATACGCACTAAATTTTGATAAATAATACGCCCACTTCCTATACACATATGCCCTACTTCACTATTTCCCATCTGCCCTTCTGGCAAACCTACAGCTAAACCACTCGTTTTTAGTAAAGAATTTGGGACTTCCTTAAAAAGCTTTTCATAACTTGGTTTTTTAGCTGCTTCAAAAGCATTAAACTTACTATTCTTATTATACCCTATTCCATCTGTAATAATTAAAACGCATTTTTGCTTCATTTTTCTCTCTTTTATAAGAATTTTTTTGGTTAGATTTTACTAAAATTAAACTTTTAAAAACCAAAAAGAAGGCTAGGTTTTGTATTATCTTTCAGATTTAAGTCATTATGCTTTTTTTACTTATATTAGTGTGCGTGCAGGATTTGCTTTTTTTATCGCTTTATGTTTGTCTTTATTTTTAATGCCTAAATTTATTACTTGGGCAAAAGCTAAAAATGCTAGTCAACCTATTTACGAATATGCCCCAGAAACTCATAAAACCAAATGCCATACTCCAACCATGGGTGGGCTTATTTTCATCAGTTCTGCAGTAATCGCAAGTTTATTTTGTATCAAATTTGATAATATTTTTGCTATAAGTGCTTTGCTTTGTTTGATACTTTTTTGCTTGATAGGACTCGTAGATGATTTAGGCAAAGTTCTAAAAAAAGATAATCATTCAGGACTTAGCCCAAAAATGAAGCTTTTAGCGCAAATCATCACAGGACTTATTTGTATCTTACCTTTATATTTTAGTTCAGAACTTAGCACAGAACTTTTTATACCTTTTTACAAACATCCTCTTTTTGATATGGAAATTTTTGCCATTGCTTTTTGGATTTTGGTTTTAATTTCTAGCTCTAATGCTGTAAATTTAACCGATGGACTTGATGGCTTAGCTACAGTTCCAAGTATTTTTTCTTTATCTACTTTAGGGATATTCTTATATTTGAGCGGAAATTTAAATTATAGTGAATATTTACTTTTGCCAAAAATTCAAGGACTTGGTGAAGTAGTAATTATTTGTGCTGCATTAATCGGTGCTTTAATGGGATTTTTATGGTACAACTGTTATCCTGCACAGGTTTTTATGGGGGATAGTGGAAGTTTAGCTTTAGGTGGATTCATAGGATTTTTAGCTATCATTAGCAAAAATGAAATTTTACTTTTACTCATAGGTTTTGTTTTTGTTCTTGAAACTGTTTCTGTAATTTTACAAGTTGGAAGTTTTAAAATTTTTAATAAAAGAGTATTTAAAATGGCACCTATTCATCATCATTTTGAAAAAGTTGGCTGGGTAGAAAATAAAATTATAGTGCGTTTTTGGATGATAGCCCTACTTTCAAATTTACTTGCACTTGCATCAATAAAGCTAAGATAATGAAAATTTCACTTTTTGGATATGGAAAAACCACACGCGCTATTGCTGAAAATTTGGTAGATAAATTTGGGTCTTTTGATATCTATGATGATCATTTTATAGAAACAAAAAAAGATACACTAGGAAATTTACTTTTAAATCCTAATGATTTTGATGATAATTTAAGCGATATTGAAATTCCTAGTCCAGGTTTTCCACCAAAGCACAAACTCATTCAAAAAGCAAAAAATTTACAAAGTGAATATGACTTTTTTTATGATATCATGCCAAAATCCGTTTGGATAAGCGGAACCAATGGCAAAACCACTACCACTCAAATGGCTACACATTTATTATCACACATTGGTGCTGTTATGGGTGGAAATGTTGGAACTCCTTTAGCAGAGCTTAATCCTTATGCAAAACTTTGGATACTTGAAACTTCATCTTTTACCCTACACTACACTCATAAAGCTAAACCTGAAATTTATGCACTTTTACCTATAAGTCCTGATCATCTTTCTTGGCATGGAAGTTTTGATAATTATGTTCAAGATAAGCTAAGCGTTTTAAAAAGAATGAATGAATGTGATGTAGTAATACTGCCTAAAATTTATGCAAATACTCCAACAAAAGCTCATAAAATAAGCTATGAAGATGAAAAAGATCTAGCTGTTAAATTTGGCATTGATACGGAAAAAATTTCCTTTAAAAATCCTTTTTTACTCGATGCTATCATGGCTTTAGCTATAGAAAAAATTCTACTTGATGCTTTAAGCTATGAGCTTTTAAATAGCTTTGTAATGGAAAAAAATAAACTCGAAGAGCTTAAAGACAGTCAAAATAGGCTTTGGGTAAATGACACTAAAGCTACAAATGAAAGTGCTGTAATGGCTGCACTTAGTCGCTATAAAGATAAAAAAATCCATCTTATCATAGGGGGAGATGATAAGGGTGTAGATCTTAGCAATTTATTTGATTTTATGAAAGGATTTGATATAGAACTCTATGCTATAGGTATTAGTACTGAAAAAATGCTTGATTATGCAAAAAAAGCGAATTTGAAAGCCTATAAATGTGAAGTTTTATCTAAAGCTGTAAATGAAATTTCAAATCACTTAAGAGTCAATGAAGTAGCTCTTTTAAGTCCCGCTTGTGCAAGTTTAGATCAGTTCAACTCTTACGCAGAGCGTGGAAAAGTCTTTAAGGAATGTGTGAATAAAATTTAATTTATTTTACTTTTCATACAAATATATTAAACCTTCCAAACCCCTAAAAACACCCTATTCTCTAATATAACCCTAAGCACACAGTAAATCTTTATTTTACACTATTCCAAACACCATCTAAAACAACAATAAAAAATAAACATAGGATTTATATATAAAGTAAGTAATGAAGATATTTAACAAGTCCGCAATGAGCTACTTTCCCCCTGCCAGTAAGGCGTAGTATCATCACCCACGATGTGCTTAGCTTC
>NZ_RYYH01000011.1:0-45809 GCF_004378995.1 Campylobacter sp. US53
GAATAGTGTAAAATAAAGATTTACTGTGTGCTTAGGGTTATATTAGAGAATAGGGTGTTTTTAGGGGTTTGGAAGGTAATAGAGGATAAAATTTAAAATTTTCTAAGTTAAAATTACATAGAATATATTAGCAATATTTTTGAAAAGATGTCGAAAATTTGAAGGCATCAAAATGGATTTTATAAAATTTCTTAATCATTTTCAACCCATATCTAAATCTTCTCAGCAAGCTAGTGTATATAAATCTTTTAAGTTGAATTTAAAACCAAAGATTCTTAATGAAAAAGACGAAAATTCCTCTTCATTTCAAGATCAAAAAACAGATGTAGCTCAAACTATGCTTCAAAGATTAGAAGATGAAAAAGTTTTCAATCAAAAGGTAAGTGATAAAGTGAAAAAAGCTGAAAGAGGTATGACTACTATATATTTTAGAGATCCTATTACAAATAAACTCGTTCGTAGTGCTTTAAGTTCAACAGCTATCAATAAAATGGGGATTGAATTTGATAAAGAAGATATGACTAAAAGACTTGATGGATCATATATATTAAGTGGAAAAGCTGAAAATTTCGTGGCTGGATGGTATGCTGATATAGCATATACTAGAGCTTATATGGTTAGCGATAGAAATAATGATGGATATTTAGAAGATTACGAGCTTGAAGATACGAAAAGTGGTTTTGTAGCACAGGAAACAAATTTAGGACTTTTTGTGCAATCTTATACACAATTAAATGGTAGTGTAGATACTCTATTTGGTTTTGAAAAAGATTTTAGAGAAATGCGTCCAGATGATACCAAAGATACAGATTATGCTGGTAGAACTATAGGTTTAGAGCTTGATAAAATGATAAGAAAAGATGGAGATTTTGATGGAGAGCTTAGTTTTAGCGAAACTGGCATGCAAGCAGTAAAAACCAAAGCTCCAAATTCTAGATGGACTGAAAGTGTAGGTATATTAACTTTAACTAAATTTGATCAAACTAATACAATGGAAATTAAAGATATCTTGGATAAATTAGGTAAAGGTGTAAAATATGATGATTTAAGTGAAGATGAAAAATCTCTACTTAAAATGCAATTATCTGATAAAATTTTTGATGAAGTTGAAGATAAAGAAACTGGTAATAAAAAACTTGTTTTTAATCTGGATAAATTTAAAATTTTCTATGAAGCTTTTGTGGATTTATTCAAACAAAGAAGTGCAAAAATGCTAGGTTTAAAACCTGAAGATGCAACTAAACTTAATTATGACAATCTTGGTGAAATTGTCAACGAAATGAAGCAAACTTATTTTGATACAAATTCTACAAGTTATGGAAAAATAGCTGATTTAATTAAAATTTGGGCTTAGTTTTTATAATTATCTTGTAAAGTGTATTGTTATTTTTATTTTGATATATTGATATATTGTATTCTTATAAAAAAGTAACTAATAAAAGTTTAGTCATATAGACTAAATAAAATTAAGTATATTTTTTTATATTTATACTTGACAAAATAACACTCAATGTTGTATAATACTTCTAGCAATCAAAAAATAGAGTGCTAAAAATTTAAGGAAAGAGCTATGAAAAGCCGAGATAAAAAGGATTTGATTTTAGATTCTATCATCCAAACTTATCTTTTAGATAATGTTCCTATTGGTTCAAATGAATTGAATTTAAATCTTTGCATCCCTGCTTCAACTATACGTGTCTATCTTAAAAGGCTTAGCGACGAGGGTTTGATCACTCAGCTTCATATAAGTAGTGGTAGAATTCCTACTATTTTGACAATGCAAAATTACTGGCAAAGTTTTTGGAAAAAAGAACAAGATCAAGATATCAATATCAAAAGTGAGAATTTTTTAAAAGAGTTGAGTAAAGAATTTGAAATTTACTGTCTTGTTTATGGTGGTAGAAGCTTAGTGCTTAAAGAAGTGCTTGATCTAAATGCTAAGTTTATAGTGCTTGATTTTAAAGAAGAAGAGCTCGTTTTAAAATATGAAAAAGAAGCATGGAATTTTTTACAAAGTCTTATAGGATTGGATCTTTTTAGTATAGAAAAAATAGCTTTGAGGGTTCATTTTATGGATCTTGTAGAAAAAATAGCTAGCTTAAGGCAAAATTTGATTTGCTATAGAAGCAATGAAGAAAGAGCTTATCAAATTTATCAAAATGATGAATTTGTTAAGCTCTTAGATTGCGGAGTTCATCGTTATTTTAAAGAAAGTCTTGAATTTGAACCTTTATTTAAAGAAGGTTTTATGGGGCTTAAGGTGGATGCGCAGTTTTTGGGCGAAGATGTAAATATTATCTTAGCAGGTAGTGTTTATACGGATTATAAAAAAATATTACAATACATAAAGGAGGCGGCGTGAGCGAGCAAAAGCAAGAATTTGAAAACGAAAACGCAGAAAATTCTGAACATTTGCAAGATGAGAATTTGCAAAATATCGAAGATGTTGAGCAAAACAAATTGCAAAAAGACTATGATGAATTAAAAGACAAATATATGCGTGCAAACGCTGAATTTGAAAATATTAAAAAAAGAATGGAAAAAGAAAAGCTAAGTGCTATGGCTTATGCAAATGAAAGCTTTGCAAAGGATTTGCTTGATGTTTTAGATGCTTTAGAAGCAGCTATTAATGTCGAATGTCATGATGAAATTAGCTTAAAAATCAAAGAAGGAGTGCAAAACACTTTAGATTTGTTTCTTAAAAAACTTGAAAAGCATGGAGTGGCTCTTATTAAAGAAGAAAAAGAGTTCGATCCAAATTTACATGAGGCAATGTTTCATGTAGATAGTGAAAATCATCAAAGTGGTGAAGTGGTTACCGTGCTTCAAAAAGGCTATAAAATAGCCGATCGCGTAATCCGCCCAACCAAAGTTAGTGTAGCAAAATAAATTTTAATAAAAAGGATAAAAAATGAGTAAAGTTATAGGTATAGATTTAGGAACAACCAATTCTTGTGTTGCTGTGTATGAACGCGGTGAGAGTAAAGTAATCCCAAACAAAGAAGGTAAAAATACAACCCCTTCTGTGGTGGCTTTTACAGATAAAGGCGAGGTTTTAGTAGGAGATAGTGCAAAACGCCAAGCGGTAACTAACCCTGAAAAAACTATTTATTCTATTAAAAGAATTATGGGTTTGATGATCAATGAAGACGCGGCTAAAGAAGCTAAAAACAGACTTCCTTATCATATCACTGAAAGAAATGGTGCTTGTGCTATTGAGATTGCAGGGAAAATTTATACTCCGCAAGAAATTTCAGCAAAAGTTTTAATGAAACTAAAAGAAGATGCTGAAGCTTTCTTGGGCGAGAGTGTTGTAGATGCGGTTATTACTGTGCCTGCATATTTTAACGATGCGCAAAGAAAAGCGACAAAAGAAGCAGGAACGATAGCAGGACTTAATGTATTAAGAATTATCAATGAACCTACTTCAGCAGCTCTAGCTTATGGACTTGATAAAAAAGATAGTGAAAAAATCGTGGTTTATGATCTAGGTGGGGGAACTTTTGACGTTACTGTGCTTGAAACTGGCGATAATGTAGTAGAAGTTTTAGCAACAGGTGGTAATGCTTTCTTAGGGGGCGATGATTTTGATAATAAACTTATTGATTTTCTAGCTAATGAATTTAAAGATGAAACAGGCATAGATCTTAAAAATGATGTTATGGCTTTACAACGCTTGAAAGAAGCAGCAGAAAATGCTAAAAAAGAATTAAGCTCAGCTAATGAAACTGAAATTAATTTACCATTTATCACAGCAGATGCAAGTGGGCCAAAACACTTGGTTAAAAAACTTACTAGAGCTAAATTTGAAGGTATGATTGATTCTTTAGTGGCTGAAACCATCACTAAAATCAATGAAGTAGTAAGTGACGCAGGGCTTAAAAAAGATGAGATTAAAGAAATTGTTATGGTAGGGGGCTCTACTCGTGTTCCTTTAGTGCAAGAAGAAGTGAAAAAAGCCTTTAATAAAGATCTTAATAAGTCTGTAAATCCTGATGAAGTTGTGGCTATTGGTGCGGCGATTCAAGGTGCGGTTATAAAAGGTGATGTAAAAGATGTGCTTTTACTTGATGTTACTCCGCTCTCTTTGGGTATAGAAACTCTAGGCGGGGTAATGACTAAGATTATCGAAAAAGGAACAACTATCCCAACTAAAAAAGAGCAAGTTTTCTCAACCGCTGAAGATAATCAAAGTGCTGTAACTATCAATGTTTTACAAGGGGAAAGAGAATTTAGTCGTGATAATAAATCTTTAGGAAATTTTAATCTTGAAGGAATTCCACCAGCACCACGCGGTATGCCGCAAATCGAAGTTACTTTTGATATTGATGCAAATGGTATTTTAACTGTTAGTGCAAAAGATAAAGCAACAGGTAAGGCTCAAGAGATCAAAATCACAGGTTCAAGCGGACTTAGCGAAGAAGAAATTAACAACATGGTAAAAGATGCTGAACTTCACAAAGAAGAAGATAAAAAACGCAAAGAAGCTGTAGATGCTAGAAATGCAGCTGATAGCTTGGCTCATCAAGTAGAAAAATCTTTAAGTGAGTTGGGTGAAAAAGTTGCCACTGCTGATAAAGAAAACATCCAAAAAGCTCTTGATGATTTGCGCGAGACTTTGAAAAATCAAAATGCAAGCAAAGAAGAGATTGAAAGCAAAATGAAAGCTTTAAGTGAAGTTTCTCATAAATTAGCTGAAAATATGTATAAAAAAGATGAGCCAAATGCAGCGAACGATAAAAAGAAAAAAGATGACGATGTAATCGACGCTGAAGTTGAGTAATCTTCCAAAATCTCCATTCAAGCCTTTTTAAAAGGCTTGAACTCAATTCTATTTTATCTTATTTAATTTTTAAAAATTTTTTAGTAGTGATTTTATATAATATATTATTAATAAAAACATAAGGAACACATCATGAAACAAAGCCAATTCCAGCCCATTGTCAACTTTATATGGAGTGTGGCAGATGATTTGCTTCGTGATGTTTATGTGAAGGGCAAATACCGCGATGTTATCTTACCCATGACAATCATAAGAAGAATTGATGCGGTTTTAGAGCCTACAAAAGATAAAGTTCTCGAAACTTACGACACTTATAAAGATAAATTTGAAAATTTAGATTTTATACTAGGTGGAAAACAAGGAAACAACCTAGGCTTTTCTAATTATTCTAAATTTAACCTACAAACCCTTCTAAACGATCCAAAAAACATAAGAATAAATTTCGAAAATTATCTTGATTGTTTTAGTGAAAATATCAAAGATATCATTTTAAAATTTAAATTCAAAAACCAACTCGATACCCTAGAAGAATCCAATATACTTTTTGGTGTTATAGAAAGATTTTGCTCACCTAAGGTAAATTTCGGTATAGAAGATATTTTAGATGAAAAAGGTAATGTTATCCATAAAGGCTTGAGTAATCTTGGCATGGGGTATGTTTTTGAAGAGCTTATCCGTAAATTTAACGAAGAAAATAATGAAGAAGCCGGAGAGCACTTTACCCCAAGAGAGATTATAGAGCTTATGACTCATCTTGTATTTTTGCCTGTAAAAGAGCAGATCAAACAAGGAACATGGCTTATTTATGATAATGCTTGTGGAAGTGGTGGTATGCTAACAGAATCAAAAGAATTCATCACAGATCCTGAAGGGCTTATACAGTCAAAAGCAAATATTTATCTTTACGGACAAGAAATCAACCCTGAAACTTATGCTATATGTAAAGCAGATATGCTGATAAAAGGCGAAGATCCAGATCATATAAAATTTGGCTCTACTTTAAGCAATGATCAACAAAACTTACAATTTGATTTCATGCTTAGCAATCCACCTTATGGTAAGTCTTGGGAAAATGATCAAAAAATTCTAGGTGTAGAAAAGAAAGGTTCAAATTCAACTTGTAATGATCCAAGATTTAGCGTAGGTATCACGAGCAAAAGCGATGGGCAAATGATGTTTTTGCTCAATATGCTTAGCAAGATGAAAACAGATACCCCTTTAGGCTCTCGCATCGCAAGCGTGCATAATGGAAGCTCACTTTTTAACTCAGATAGTGGCATGGTAGCCATAAGAAAACACATCATAGAAAAAGACTATCTTGAAGCTATAGTCGCTCTACCTACAAATATGTTTTACAATACAGGAATTCCCACTTTTATATGGATCATCACCAACAAAAAGTCAGAACACAAAAAAGGCAAAGTCCAGCTTATAAACACTACAAATGAAGAATATTTTTCAAAAATGAAAAAGTCTTTAGGACAAAAGCAAAATGAAATGACAAAAGAACATATAGAAAAAATCACTAAATTATTTTTGAATTTTACATCAAGCAAAGATTGCAAGATTCTAGATAATGAAGACTTTGGCTATACTAAAATCATCATAGAAAAGCCAAAAAGTGTAGAATTTCTAAAAGATGATGAAAAATTTGCAAAACTAAAATACAAAGAAAAAATCTTAGAAAAATTACAAGAATTAGAACAAAATCCACAAGACTTTAAAAACAGAGAAGAATTTATCAAATTTTTAGGTGTAAAGCTTAAAAAAAGCGAAGAAAATCTCATCATTGATAGCGATAAAACAAACAATACTGAAAAAATTCCACTCAAAACAGATATACAAAGCTATTATGATACAGAAGTAAAGCCTTATGTAGCAAACTCTTGGATAGCATGGGAAAGTGCAAGTGTGGGCTATGAAATACTTTTTAACAAATATTTTTATACCTACACACCACCAAGAAAGCTAGAAGAGATAAACAACGAATTAGAAAAGCTAGAAAAAGAAGTGCAAGATCTTTTAAGAGAGATTGTACAATGAAAAATTTCAAAGATAGTGGCATAGAATGGCTTGGAGAAATTCCGGAGCATTGGGAAGTGGTGAAAATCAACAAGATAGTAACTTTTGTAAATGGATATGCTTTTGAAAACTTTGATTTTAATCCAATTTTTGAAATTCCTGTGATTCGTATCGGAGATATGCAAAAGGAAAAAATTTTATATGACAATTGCCTAAAAACAAAAGAAAAAGAAAAATTGAAACAATTTTTAATTAGTAATAATGATATTTTAATTGCTTTAAGTGGAGCAACCACAGGAAAAATAGCATTTTGTGATACTGATAATAAAGCTTATATCAATCAAAGAGTTGCCATTGTTAGAAGTAAATTAAAACTTGTAAAATATTATTTTTTAACTAGAGGATTTTCATTGCTTATTGAGCTTGCTTGTAATGGATCTGCACAACCAAATATTTCAACCAAAGAAATAGGGGAATTTAAAATCCCACTTCCGCCCTTAAAAGAGCAAGAGCAAATCGCAAAATTTTTAGATGAAAAATGCGAAAAAATAGCAAATTTCATAGAGAAAAAAGAAAAACTCATCAATCTTTTAAAAGAGCAAAAGCAAGTCTTGATAAATGAAACCATTACAAAAGGACTTGATAAAAATGTAAATTTCAAAGATAGCGGTATAGAATGGCTTGGGGAAATTCCGGAGCATTGGAAGTTGATTAAGTGTAAAAATTTTTTTGTTTTAAAGAGTATACCTATAGGTGATTTGTGGAATAAAACAAAATTACTATCATTAACTTTAAATGGAGTTATAGAAAGAGATATTAATAATCCGGAAGGAAAATTTCCAAGTGATTTTTCTACTTATCAGATAGTTAAAGAAGGCGATTTAATTTTTTGTCTTTTTGATGTAGCAGAAACCCCTAGAATTATAGGATTATCAAAATTAAATGGAATGATTACTAGTGCTTATACTATATTTGAGATTAAAAATCAAGAAAAACGATTTTTAGAATATTTCTTTATTGACCTTGATAACAGAAAAAATCTTAAATTTTTATATAGAGGTTTAAGAAATACAATATCAAAAGAAGATTTACTGAATCTTAAAATTCCACTTCCACCACTAAAAGAGCAAGAGCAAATTGCAAATTTTTTAGATTCTGAAATTTCTAAAATAGATAAAATCATAGAAAAAATCAAAAAACAAATAGAACTCATAAAAGAATACAAAACCATACTCATAAACCAAGCCGTATGCGGTAGGATTAGTTTATAAAAGGAGAAAAGATGAGAATTAAAGAAATTCAAATTAAAAATTTTAAAAGATTTGATAATTTGATTATTAAAGGCACTGAACAATCTAAATTAGTTGCGTTAGTCGGTCCTAATGGAAGTGGAAAATCATCAATCTTGGAAGCTTGCAACACATGGCAAAAAAGTAAAAGATGGAATATTATAGATACAACGTATCATAATAAATATTTGAATATAGGTCATCAAATTGATATAATTTTTAATCAAGATTTACCTCATGATTATAATTATCAAAAGCTAATGCATTTTAGAAGTGCTCATAGAAATGAAGCAGATTTTACAGTTGAGCAATTTTCAAAAATGAGCAAACCCTATGAAAGTTTAAAACTCAGAAAAATTATAGATAATGATACTTCTGTTTCTGATAATTTTAAAAGATTAGTTGGAATGACGGTATCTGATTTATATAATAATGAGAACTCTGAAATATTAGTAAAAGATTTAAAAGAAAGATTATTGGGTAAATTAAGAAAATCTATGAAAAATATTTTTGATGATTTGATTCTAGAAGGAATAACAAATCCTTTTGAAAATGGTAGTTTTTATTTTAAAAAAGGAAAAGTAGAAAAATTTCATTATAAAAATTTATCATCAGGAGAAAAATCAGCTTTTGATTTATTATTAGATTTGGTTTTAAAAATAGAATATTTTGAAGATGGGATTATTTTCATTGATGAACCAGAAACTCATATGCACACTTCATTACAGTCAAAACTAATTGAAGAAATTTATAATATTATTCCAGATAATAATCAGCTATGGATTACAACACATTCTTTAGGAATATTGCAAAAAATAAAAGAATTAATTGCATGCAAAAATCAAGATATATCTATTATTGATTTTTCGGAACAAAATTTTGATGAAGAAATAGTATTAGAACCTTGTAATATTGACAATATAATTTGGGAAAAATTTTTATCTTTTACTATTGGAAATTTATCAAATTTTATAGCACCAGAAATTATAATTTTTTGCGAAGGAAATTTATGTGGTGAAAAAAGAAAAAATTTTGACGCTGAAATTTATAATAATATTTTTAATAAAAAATATCCAAAAGTTACTTTTATAGCTGGTGGTAATTGTGAAGATTTGAAAAAAGATGATAATCAAAGTGTAAAACTACTAGAATACATACTGCCAAAAACTAAAATTATTAAATTAATTGATAGAGATACACATACAGATGAAGAAATTAAAGATCTTAATAATCAAAATATAATCGTTTTGAACAAAGCAAATTTGGAAACATATTTATTAGATGATGAAATTTTAGAACTTTTTTGTCAAAATAATTTTACTGATTATTTAAAAGTACTTGAACAAATAAAACAAATAAAACAAAATGATATACATGATCTTAAAAAAGTACGAGGAGAAATTTTTAATGCTTTAAAGAATCAATTTAAATCAGAAGGTAAAACCTATTATATTGGAAGTAATGCTGATGGTTTTTTAAAATCGACATTATGTAAATATATTACAGAAGATACTAAAATTTATAAAGAATTAGAAAATATTATTTTTGGAAAAAACAATGACTAACTACACAGAAAAGAGGCTTGAAGATTTCATAGAATCATATTTGTTAGAAAACCATGCCTATATCAAAAGAACAAATGAAAATTACGATAAAAATTTATGTTTAGATGTAGAGCTTTTTGAAAATTTTTTACAAGCTACGCAAAGTGTAGCACTTGAAGAGCTTAAAAAGCGTTGTGGGCAAAACTATAAAAAAGAACTTTTTGATCGTATTTTCTCACAGATCAAAACTAAAGGCATAGTCAAAGCCTTGCAAGGCTATGTAGAGATCAAAGGTATCAAAATTTACCTAGCCTTTGCCAAGCCAAATACCAATGCAAACGAAGAAAGTGTGAAAAAATACGAGCAAAACACCCTTTCTATCATACGCCAGCTTTACTATAGCACGCAAAATAAAAACTCCCTTGATATGGTGATCTTTTTAAATGGCTTACCTCTTATCACCATAGAGCTTAAAAACCATTTCACAGGACAAAATGTCTTTCACGCTATAGAGCAATACAAAAAAGATAGAAACCCAAAAGAAGCTATATTTAACTATACGATAGTGCATTTTGCGCTAGATCATGATCTTTGTTACATGAGTACGAAATTAGATCAAGATGCGACTACATTTTTACCTTTTAACCTTGGTTTAAATAATGGTAGTGGCAAAATAGGCCTAGCAAATGGAGCAGGTAATCCGCCAAGTGATGGTATAAAAACAGCTTATTTGTGGGAGAAAATCTTTAAAAAAGATACTTTGCTAAATTTATTTTTTAATTTTGTGCAAGTTGTAAAAAAGAAAAATGAAGAAATCATCATATTTCCTAGATACCATCAATTCGATGTAGTAGAAAAGCTACTCGCCCATGCAAAAGAAAACAGCACAGGGCAACGCTACTTGATCCAGCATAGTGCAGGAAGTGGCAAGAGTAATTCTATATCTTGGCTTGCACATAATCTCGTAAGCTTGCATAGACTTGAAAAAAATATCTTTGATTCTATCATCGTAGTAACCGATAGAAAAGTGCTTGATAGTCAAATAAGAGAAAATGTAAAATCCTTTTCGCAGACAAAAAATTTAGTAGAAGCTATCACTCATGGAAGCAAACAGCTTAAAAATGCTTTAGAAGAAGGTAAGAAAATCATCATCACAACCATACAAAAATTTCCTTTTATTTTAGATGAAATCAAAACTTTAAAAAGCAAAACTTTTGCTATCATTATCGATGAAGCTCATTCAAGTCAAAGCGGAAGCAATGCTCAAAAAATGGCAGAAGCCATAAGGGATAAAAGCGGCGATGAAAGTCAAAATTTAGATGATGAAATTTTAGAAATCATAAAAAATAAAAAACTCCAAAGTAATGCTTCTTATTTTGCATTTACCGCTACGCCTAAGCCAAAAACCTTAGAAATGTTTGGTATGCCTTGTGATGTTAATGGAGAACAAAGGTTTATCCCTTTTCATCTTTACTCGATGAAACAAGCCATAGAAGAAGGATTTATACTTGATGTACTAAAAGGTTATACAACCTATAAAAGTTACTATAAAATCATATCTTGTACAAATGATAATCCAAAATACGATAAAAAAAGAGCAAGCGCAAAACTAAAAGCTTATGTACAAAACAATATCAAAACAATCGAACAAAAATCACAAATCATGTGTGAGCATTTTTTTCAAAATAGCTTTAAAAAGATAAATGGTAAAGCAAAAGCTATGATTGTAACAAGCTCAAGAGAAAATGCCGTGAAATATTATCTTGTTTTTAGGGAATATTTAAGAAAAAATTATCCACATTTTAAAGCCATTGTAGCTTTTTCAGGTGAAGTAAATTTAGAAGGTGAAATTTATAGCGAAAGTGCTTTAAATGGTTTTGCGGAAAATGTTTTAAAAGATGAGTTTAAAAAAGATGAGTATCGTTTTTTAATCGTTGCGGAAAAATACCAAACTGGATTTGATGAGCCATTATTACATACTATGTATGTGGATAAAGCATTAAGTGGGGTAAGTGCAGTACAAACTCTATCAAGACTAAACCGAACTTGCAAAAACAAAGAAAACACTTTTGTGCTAGATTTTGTAAATACTCATGAAGATATAGCAAAATCTTTTAGTGTGTTTTATGAGCAAACTTATTTAAGTGAAGCCACAGATGATAATAGAATTTTTGATTTAAAGGCAAATCTAAATGAGTATGAAATTTATACCCAAGAAGAAATAGATGATTTTACAAATGCCATTTTAAAAAGTGAAAAAGAAAATATCATTCATGCAAAATTGGACATAATGCTAGATAGATTTAATCAAAAAAGTGATGATGAAAAATTAGATTTTTATAATAAAGCAAAAACTTATCTTAAAGAGTATTCTTTTCTTGCACAAATATTGCTTTATGAAGACATAGAGCTTGAAAAACTCTATATATTGCTTAAAAAACTTGCTAGTAAGATCATCTTGCCTAAATCAGAGGATTTAGCTAAAGGAATTTTAGATAATGTGGATTTTGATAGTTATCGCTTACAACTTGATAAAACACAAGACATCGTTTTACAAGGAAATGGAGAGCTAAAGCCTTCGTTCGCAGATGGTTCGAGCAAAAGTGTTGAAGCTGAATTAGAAGAACTTTCAAACATCATCAAAGATTTTAATAACAAATACGCAAATATAGACTTTAATGAAAGCGATAAAATTGCTAAAATCTTATATGATATAAAAGATGATATAGCAAAAAATGAAAGAATACGTGAAACTTTTAGCAAATCCGATATGCAAAATTCTCGTATCGAGTTCGATGCACTTTTAAAAGATAAAATTCAAGATATCTTGGAGTTAAATTTAGAACTTTTTAAACAATTTAATCAAAATATAGAATTTAAAGACAAGATAGCAAATACCATGTTTAATATGGTTTGTAATGATTTTTAAAGTATAAAGTTGTCAAAAAAAGGATAAATGTTTGTGAGTGTAGATTTTTTTAAAACCTTTGATATTTCTAATGCACAACGATCAAAAGCTAAAAAAGTGCAGGGTAAAAAATATGAAATTTTTCTTAATGAAAATGAGCAAAGTCTTATAACTCCTAAAGTGTCTTTTAAAGAAATTTTGAGGTATTATTATCTTTATCCTAAAAATGCCATTCCTTCTTTTAAATTACCTTTTTTCAAGCCTGATTTGAGTGATTTTAATACTCCGCATATTACTTGGCTTGGACATTCTTCGCTTTTTATAAGTTTTAAAGAATATAAAATTTTGATCGATCCTGTTTTTAACACTCATGCTTCGCCTATTTCTTTTATCAATAAGGCTTTTAAAAATGCTCCTGTTTATAATGTAAATGATTTTAATGAAATTTTTGCTGTGATTATCACGCATTCGCATTTTGATCATTTAGATGCTAAGAGTGTAAAAGTTTTAAAAGATAAGGCTAAATTTTTTATCACTCCTTTAAAAGTGGGAAATTATCTAAAAAGCTATGGGGTGAGTGAGAAAAAAATCATAGAGCTTGATTGGTGGAATGGAATAGAATTTGATGATTTAAAAATCATTGCAACACCTGCACAGCACAGTTCAAGTAGGGGAGATGGTAAAAACAAAACTCTTTGGGCTTCTTTTGTGATGGAATTTTTAAGTGTAGATAAAAGAGTGTTTTTTAGTGCAGATGGAGGGTATTTTACACATTTTAAAAAAATAGGTGAGTATTTTGGAGGTTTTGACCTAGCTTGTCTTGAAAGCGGACAATTTAATATCGCTTGGCCATATTCACATTCTTTTCCTGATCAAATTTTAAAAGAGGCAAAGGATCTTAATGCAAAAGCTGTCATGCCTATACATTGGGGGAGATTTTTAGCAGGAACTCATGCGTGGAATGAAGTGGTAAAATTTCTTTATGAAAATTTAGATTTACCCCTTATCACACCAAAAATGGGTGAGGCTTATGAAATAGGGGTTAAGTTTAAACAGGATTTTTGGTGGAAAGAAGGATAAATTAACACAAGTTTATAATTTATATTTTGGTTTTTGTTATAGTTTTATAAAACTAAAAAAGGAGATTTTGTGAAAATCATTCAATGGAATAGGGCGGAATTTAGCCCAAAAGAAGTGAAAATCAATGTTTTAATTGACAATGAAAAAGGTAAAGAAATTCAAATTTTATTAGCTAAAGATAGTGTGATGAAAGAGCATAAAGCTCCTTTTGCTATACATATTCAAGTTTTAAGCGGTAAAATTTGGTTTGAAGTGGAAAAGGAAAAATTTGAATTAAATGCTTTAGATATGATAAGCCTAGAGGCAAATGTAGCGCATTCTTTAGGTGGATTAGAAAATTCTATAATAAGATTGAGTTTAAATAAATCAGATAGTATTCAAAGAGTAAATGCTGTGCTTAAAAAGCCTTAAAGTAATTTTAAGGCTTTAGGGCTTAATAAGAAGCAATGAAATTTGCTATTCTTTCTAAACCTTTTTTGATAAGCTCATCGCTTGTGGCATAAGAAAGCCTAAAATATCCATCCATTCCAAAACCTATACCTGGAACAACGGCAACTTTTTCTTGTTCAAGCAATTTTTGGCAAAATTTCATAGAATCTTTTTCTATTTTTTGTATATTTACAAAAAGATAAAAAGCACCTTCTGGTTTATAAACACTGATATTTGGGATTTGTTTAAGCATATCTAAGGCTAAGTTACGGCGTTTTTCAAAGGCTTGACGCATTTTTTCTATATCTTTATCACATTCTCCATTTAAAGCAGGAATGGCCGCATGTTGAGTAATGGAGCAAATATTTGAAGTGCTTTGTCCTTGAAGTCTTTTAACGGCCGAAATTAGGGCTTTATTTTTGCTTGCCATATAGCCAAAACGCCATCCTGGCATAGCTCCACATTTGCTAAGTCCGTTAATGGTCGTAGTGCGTTTTAAAGCATCTTCGCTTACACTTGCAAAAGCTACAAAATCAAAACCATCATAGCGAAGTTTTTCATACATTTCATCACTTAAAACAGTGATTTGCGTTCCTTCTAAAACTTTAGCAATTTGAGTTAATTCTTCTTTGGAATAAATCGATCCCACAGGATTTGAAGGAGAATTTAACATCAAAACCTTGGTTTTAGCTGTGATAGCTTTTTTTAATTGTTCAGCGGTAATTTTAAAGCCATTTTCTTCTAAGCCTTCTACAAATACAGGTTTTCCACCTGCAAATTTTACCATTTCAGGATAGCTTACCCAGTAAGGACTAGGGATAATCACTTCATCATCTTTTTCTACTAAACATTCTATACATTCAAAAAGAGAGTGTTTTGCGCCTACATTGGTGATAATTTCGCTTGTTTCATAATCAAGATTATTATCTTTTTTAAATTTGATTTGAATAGCTTTTAATACTTCAGGAATTCCCGCAACGGCAGTGTATTTTCCACATCCTTTTTCAATAGCACTTATAGCGGCATTTTTGATAGTTTGTGGTGTGTCAAAATCAGGTTCGCCTGCTGAAAAACTAATGATATCTTCGCCTTTGGCTTTAAGTTCATTGGCAAGTGCAGTGATGGCTAAAGTGATAGATTCTTCTAAAACTTGAGATCTTTTTGTAAGCATTTTTCAATCCTTAATAATTTTTGTTTAATTTTAGCAGAAAATTGCATTTTTACAATAAATTTAATTTAAAAATGAGTTATAAATTTCAATAAATGTGAAAATTTGTATTAATTTTTAGGAAAAATTAATACGCATAATAATATGTATAATTTTATGTATTATAAAAAATTATTATTTTTGTGATTCAGGTTGTTTTAATATAAGATTTTCAAGTTCTAAAATTTTCTTTTCTAACTTTTCTAGTTTGTCATCGCAATTTGCATCTATGGCTCTAATGTTTTTATTTTTACGCTCTTCGATAATATAAGCAGGAATTCCAACGGCAGTTAAATTTGCGCCTACATCTTTAACCACTACAGCATTTGAGCCTATTTTGGCATTTTCTCCTATGGTGATATTGCCAAGTACTTTTGCGCCTGAGCCTATGATCACTCCTTTTTTTATGGTTGGATGGCGTTTAGTACCTTTTTCTAGGCTTGTTCCACCTAAAGTAACGCCTTGATAAATTAAAACATCATCTTCTATGATCGCTGTTTGACCTATAACTACTCCATTGGCATGATCTATAAAAATACGTCTTCCAAGTTCTGCTCCAGGGTGTAAATCTACCCCAGTTAAGAATTGTGAAATTCCACTAATCATTCTTGCAATACGTTTAAAATTTCTTATATAAAAAAAATGTGCAAAGCGGTAATTTACTACAGCCCACACTCCAGGGTAATTAAAAAAAAGTTCTATACAAGAATTAAAAGCTGGATCTTGTGCCTTTGGCTGAGAAAAATCTTCTTTTATAATACCCCAAAAATTCATCTAAACTCCTATGCTTTTTAAATAACCATTATCATTTAAGAAAAGATAAAGTTCCCCTAAAATATGCTTTTTTTGCTTGTCATTTACAAGCTTAGAATTACTTATGCGTTCATTAAGTATATCCATGATAGCGTGTATATCATAGTCTAAATCTTCTAAGGCATCAAGTATGGATTGTGCTTCTATAACCCCCTCAACTTCATAGCCTTTTTCATTGATACTTATAATAGCTTCAGTAGGATGAGTAAAAAGATTGTGTTTCATTCCAAGTACTTCTTGATAGGCACCTACAAGAAAAAACCCTAGAAAATAATTTTCTTTTTCTACATCTACATCGTGTAAAAATAAAGGTTTATCTTTAGAGTATGAAATTTCTCCATCACTATCGCAGGTTATATCCCAAATACTTGCACTTCGAGTCGGTTCTTCATCTAAGCGATCAAGTGGCATAATGGGGAAATTTTGTTCTAAGCCCCAAAAATCGGGTATGCTTTGAAAGAGTGAAAAATTTACCAAATACCTTTCTTGTACTTCATCTTGTATAGCAAGCAAATCCGCAGGATTTTGCTTATCACCTAAAAGCAAGATGGCTTTTTTTGTAATCAAATGAGTTAAAATTTCAGCATTGGAACGATCTTGTAAATCCACATAGCCCAAATCAAAAAGAGTTAAAATACTCTCTAAATGATCTATGCTATCATGCAAGTATTCTAAAGCATTGGAAGGTTTTATGCTTTTATAAAGATCGTAAAGCTCATCGATAAGTTTTGGATTTTGTTTTTTAAGTATGAGTTTGTTTTCTGCGTATTCTTGAGAAAAAAGTTCTAATACAGGAGCAATTAAAACAGCGTGATTAGCTGCTACAAAACGTCCACTTTCTATGAAAATATCAGGCTCTAAATCTTTTTTTTGTTCAGCTATATTTTTTAGGATAAAAACTACATCGTTAGCGTATTCTCTTAAGGTATAATTTCTACTTTTTTCATTTTTAAATTGTGAGTATTCCACAGCTAAACCGCCACCAAGATTGATAGCTTTTAGATTTTTAGCTCCCATTTTTCTAAGTTCTGTGTAAATATTTCCTGCTTCATTTAAGGCTTTTTTCAAGGGATGAATTTCGGTAATTTGTGAGCCTAGATGAAAGTGAATCATGGTAAATTGTTCTAAAAGTTTGTTTTCTTTGAGTAAATTTACCGCTTCTATGAGTTCAGTGGATGTAAGTCCAAATTTAGAATTAATCCCACCACTTTTTGCCCAAATTCCAACTCCAGCAGAATGCAAACGCACGCGTAAGCCTATATTTGGTTTAGGTTTAAAGCGTTCTTTGGCTATGTCTATGATAGCTTCAAGTTCATTAAGTCCTTCTATGGTTAAAGTGATATTATGTCCCATTTCAGCTGCGATAAAGCCTATATTGATAAGTTCTCTATCTTTAAAGCCGTTTACTGTAATAGGTGCGCCTTCATTATTATAAGCCATAGCGAGTAAAAGCTCTGCCTTAGAACCTGCTTCAAGTCCGTAGTTATAGTCTTTTCCAAGCTTTACAAGATTTTTTACAAAACCAGGGTATTGATTGACCTTTAAAGGATAAACAGCGTTAAATCCTCCTTTATAGCCAAATTCTTTTCTTGCTTTATTGAAATTTCCGTAAATATTTTCAATTTGTTTTTGAATAAGATGAGGAAATCTTAAAAGTAAAGGCCCCTTGTATCCATCATCTCTTAATTCTTTAACTATATCAATAATAGCAGGTTTTTTCTCATGATTGATACAAACTTTACCATTTTTGATAATAAAATTTTCATTTCCCCAAATATCAATACCATAATCCATCATAAAACCTTCTTTAAGTCTGAAATTTTAATCATTTTTTCTTCTTTTTTTGCTAAATTTTTATAAAACAAACTTTCATTTTGTGCTTCATTTTCTCCCATACAAAGAAAAATTTCAGCATTATTTTTATCCGCGTTTTCGAGATGTTTAGCTAGTTTTCTTGCCTCATAGCTTAAAAACACTTTATATTCTTTTCTTAAATTTGTAGCGATATGCAAAAGTTTTTGGATATAAATTTCATCCATAGCGCAAAGATAAATTCCTTCTCTTTGAACCTTTTCTTCTTTTTGTTCTAAAATGGCTATAATTCTTTCTATACCCATGGCAAAACCTACGCCAAAACCACTTTTTCCATCAAGGTATTCAATGAGTCTATCATATCTTCCGCCCCCAGCAATAGCAGCTTTTGCACCAATTTCATCGCTAATGAATTCAAAAGCCGTTTTAGAGTAGTAATCAAGCCCTCTAACAAGTTTAGAATCTACTTCAAAATCCACTCCATTTTCTTTTAAAACGCTTTGTAAAATTTCAAAATCTTTTTGACAAGATGAGCATAAATTTTGATTTAAAAGTGGAGCATCGTTAAGTAAGCTTTGGCAATGCTCATTTTTACAGTCTAAAACACGAATGGGATTTAAGTTTTTTCTACGCAAACAATCCTCGCAAAAACCTTTTTTGCTATCTAAAAAATGTATTAAATTTTCACGATATTTTGGCATACATTCTAAACAACCTAAAGAGTTAATCAGTAGTTTAAATTTAATATCTAAGCGTGAAAAAATTTCTACTAACATTAAAATAATACTTGCATCTTCATAAACGCTTGCGTTTCCAAAACTTTCAACGCCAAATTGATGAAATTCTCTTAAGCGTCCTTTTTGGGGTCTTTCATAGCGGAACATAGAGCCATGATAAAACCATCTTTTCACACTAGTGTTTTTATCGAGTTTTTTTTCTATATAGGCACGCACTACCCCAGCAGTTCCTTCAGGACGCATGCAAACATGATTTTCGCCTTTATCGATAAATTCATACATTTCTTTACCTACTATATCAGAACTTTCTCCTACGCTTCTTTTAAAAAGGGTGCAAAGTTCTAAATGCGGTGTATTGATAAAAGTAAAGCCATAGTTTTTAGCTACTTCTTCGCAGGTTTTAATCACTTTTTCATAATAATATGCATCTTTATCTAATAAATCTTTCATTCCTTTTAAAGCGTTAATCATTGTAAAAATTCCTTTATTTGTTGGTGTAATTTTTCTTTACTTTCTTTTGCGTCAAGTGTTAAAATTTCTACAGAAATTTTTTCTTTTAAAAAATGAAGCACTTTTTCGAGTTTATCTTGCACACTTAAAAAATACTCAATGCCACGTTTTTCTATGCTATCTAGTTCTTTTTGACTGAGGCGTTCTTGGATAAGGCTTGCATCTCCTTTTAAAAAGATAATTTTTTGTGGAAAAAAATCTTCTAAAGCAAAACTATTTAAAGCAAAAAGTAAATCGTTTTCAAAATCTTTGGCATAAGCCATGCCTGAAATAAAACTTCTATCGCTAATAATGAGTTTGTTTTGATTGGTTTTTAAGATTTCTTCAAAATGTTGAGCACGATCAGCTAAAAAAAGCAAGAGTTCAGCTCTTTTGCTAATAGGATGAGTTTTATTAAGTAAAATTTCTCTTAAATGTTTTCCAAGTTCTGTTCCGCCAGGTTCGAGTGTAAAAATGGCGTCTTTGTAAATTTCTTTTAAAAGTGAAATTTGCGTACTTTTTCCTACGCAGTCAATACCTTCAAAAACTACATACAAGATTGATCCTTTAAAAAAGGTAGAATTTCTTTTGGAACAAGAGAACTTACATCGCCCCCATGTGCTACTATAGAGCGAACAATAGAACTTGAAATAAAAGCATGTTTTAGACTTGGCATAAGATAAATGGTTTCCATATCTTCCCAAAGTGCGTGATTTGCATAGCCAATTTGCAATTCGTATTCAAAATCACTCACCGCTCTAAGTCCACGGATTATAGTATTAACTTTTAATTCTTTGGCTAAATCTACAAGCAAATTATCAAAAGCAATGATTTTAACATTTTTTAAATTTTGTGTTGCGAGCAGGGCTAGTTCTTTGCGTTTTTCTAAATCATAGCAAGGTTTTTTATGTTCACTTTTTGCTATGGCAACGATGACTTCATCAAAAATTTTTAAAGCCCGTTTTATAACATCTAAATGCCCGTTGGTAATAGGATCAAAAGTCCCAGGATATAAACAAGTCATTTTTGCTCCAATTTTTTTTAAAAATATAACAAATTTAAACTAAAAATTTTGCCATTTTTCGTATAAATTGTGTTTTATTTCTAAAAGATCTAACCATTTACCTACGATAAAATTTTCCATTTGCTCTAGATTGTTTGCTCTAGAATAACTTGCAATAATAGGAGGTGCGATGATAGCTCCCATTTGGCTAAGTTTTAACATATGTTCTAAATTTAAAGTAGAAAAAGGCATTTCGCGTACACCTAAGATGAGTTTTTTTCTTTCTTTTAAGGCTACTGCTGCAGCACGCATTAAAAGAGTATCTGCAAAACCAGCGTGAATTTTTGCTAAACTTGAAATCGAACAAGGAGCAATGATAGTTTTTTCTATTCCAAAAGATCCACTTGCTACACTTAGACTTAAATTTTTATCATCTAAAAAATGAGTGTATTTAAAATTTTCTTGACAAATTTCTTCTAAATTTGCTCGATTTTCAGCTTTGAAGCTAAGTTTAGCACCTTGGGTTAAAATGCAATAAAGTTCGCATTGATTTTCTAAATTTTTTAATAATTTTAAGCCTAAATTGACACTGCTTGAACCAGAAATTCCTAATAAAACCTTCATTGTATAATCATCCTATTTTTACCCACTACGATGCCTTGCATAACTTTACCTTCTTTGTTTTTTGCACGAATCCTTTCGCCCATATTTGCACTTTGCAAAGCCACAAGTTCGATTAAAACATCAACATTTGCTTCGCTTAAAACCCCGATTATAGGATCATTTCGGCGTATTAAAGCTGTGGTTTTAAACATATTTGCTCTTAAAATGGCGTTTTTGTTAATATTGCTTTTAGCTACAAGATTATCCACATCATCTAAGGTTAAGGCATTTAAAGGAACTTTATCAAAATCAATCAATACGCTTTTATAGTCAAAAGCTCCAAGTTTATCTCCTCTTTTTATAGCGCGTTCGCTTTTTAAAACTTCTAAATTTGCTTGAATGAAATATCTAAAAAATACATTTTTTTGTATATTTTGCGGAGTTTTAAATTCAGCCCTTAAAAAGCCTTGTGCTTGATTAAAACGCCCATTAGCGATTCTTAGAAATTCATATTGATCAAAATCTTTAGGCAGTGATGTTATTTTTAAATCAATTTGAGAAATTATAATTTTAGGGAAATTATTTCTAAATTCTTTAGCTAGTGCTGTTTTGATTTCTTCTAAACTAGCTGCTTGGATATAATTTATCACAATAAAAAAAGTTAAAAAAATAATTTTCATTTTTATCCTAAGAATTATAATGCAATAAATAGTATTTTAGCTTTTATAAGTTTAACAAAGCCTTTAGAAGGCTTTGTATAGAGTTAAAAAGTAGGGATAACAGAGCCTTTGTATTTTTCTATGATGAAATTTTTAATTTTATCGCTTGTTAAAATTTCTTTAATAACAAGACTTTTTTGACTTGTTTCTTCACCTTTTCTTGTAGCTAAAACAATAGCATATAAACTATCTTTATCTTCCATAAAAATACCATCTTTTAAAGGGTTTAAACCTGCTCCAAGAGCATAGTTTGTGGTAATAATAGCCAAATCAGTATCATTTAGGGCTCTTGGAAGTTGTGCGGCTTTAAGCTCTATAAATTTAAGATTTTTTGGATTTTTATTTATGTCAATAGGGGTTTTAAGGGTGTTTTGACTTTTAAATTCTATTAAATTTGCTTTAGCTAGTAAATCAAGGGCTCTGCTTTCATTGGTAGCATCATTAGGTATAGCGATTTTAGCACCATTAGGAATATCTTTTATATCTTTTATGGAATTAGAATATATAGCCATAGGAACTAAAACAATAGCATCTAAAGAACTTAAATTTGTTCCTTTGTGGGTATTAAAATCATCTAAAAAAGGTTTATGCTGATATAAATTTGCATCTAAATCTTTTTCATTTAAAGCGATGTTAGGTATATTATAGTCATTAAATTCCTTAATTATTAACTTCCAACCTTTTTCTTGAAATAAGGGTTTGGAGAAATTTAAAATTTCAGCATAAGGCGTTGGTGTTGCACCTATGATTATGGTTTTATCTGCTCCAAAACCAAGGCTAATTGTAAATAAAACACTTAAAAATATTTTTTTAATATTCATGCTATACTCCTAAAAAGCTGGGATTAATATATCTTTATAATGTTCATTAATGATGGCTTTAAATTTATCGCTTCTTAAAATTTCATCAATTACTTTGGTTTTTTCGCTATCTTTATCTTCTGAGCGTACCACAACATAATTTACATAAGGGCTATTTTTATCTTCTCTAAAAATAGTATCTTTACTTGGATTCAAACCGGCTCCAAGTGCGAAATTAGAATTAATTATAGCAATATCAACATCATCTAAAGCTCTTGGAAGTTGTGCGGCTTTAAGCTCTATAAATTTAAGTTTTTTTGGATTTTTGTTTATGTCCAATGGGGTTTTTAGAGTATTTTTGTTAAGCTCTATTAATTTTACTTTCTCTAAAAGCTCTAAAGCTCTACTTTCATTGGTGGCATCATTAGGTATAGCAACTCTAGCACCTTCTTTAAGATTTTCTAAATTTTTGATTTTTTTACTATAAACTCCTACTGGAGCTATAAGTACAGGCGTCGTTGCAATTAAATTTGAACCTTTCTTTAGGTTGTATTCTTCTAAAAAAGGTTTGTGTTGATATAAATTTGCATCAAGTTCTTTTTCCTCTAATGCACGATTGGGCAAAATATAGTCTGAAAATTCTACTATTTTAAGCTCATACCCTTTGTTTTTAAAATCATCTTTCATTAGTTCTAGTAAGCTACCAAAAGGATTTGGAGTGGCTCCTATAGTAATGTTTTGTGCAAATAGACTAGATAAATTTAGAATGCAAGCGAGTATAATAATTTTAAATAAATTCATAAAAACTCCTTTGTATTTAAGAAAAAAGTCCCTAGGTAAGGGACAAAATTAAAAAGCAGGTAAAACAGATCCGTTGTATTTTTCTATGATAAATTGTTTGATTTTATCACTTTGTAGAGCTTGGGTTAAGGCTTTGATTTTTGGATCGTTTTCATGTCCCACTCTTATAACAAGAATGTTTGCATACGGACTTTCTTTATCTTCGATAAATACGCTATCTTTTGCAGGATTTAGATTTGCAGAGAGAGCGTAGTTGGAATTAATTACAGCAAAATCAACATCATCTAAAGCTCTTGGAAGTTGTGCGGGCTTTAATTCTACAAATTTAATTTTTTTAGGATTGTCTATAATATCAAGAGGTGTTTTTAAAGCCTTATCTTTAAATTTTGCCAAACCTTTTTTTGCAATAATATCTAAAGCTCTACTTTCATTGGTTGGATCATTTGGAATGGCGATTTTAACCCCTTCTTTAATATCATCTAGACTTTTGTATTTTTTGGAGTAAACAGCCATAGGTTCTATGTGTATGGCAGCTACTTTGATAAGTTTGGTGCCTTTGTTTTTATTAAATTCTTCCAAATAAGGAGTATGTTGGAAAAAATTTGCATCGGCTTCTCCGTTATCAACAGCTAGATTAGGTAAAACATAATCCGTAAATTCTTTGATTTCAAGTTTATAGCCTTGTTTTTCTAAATCAGGTTTTACTTGCTCTAGGATTTCAGCATGAGGGACGGGAGTTGCTGCAACTGTGATGGTTTCTAATGCATTTGCATTAAGACTTAATGTTAAAATACTTGCTATAAATAAAGATTTGATTTTCATTTTTTTCCTTTTTAGTCATTTTGTGCTTGCTTTAATCTTAATAAATTCACTCTGACTATCAGGAAGAAGCATATAAAAACTTGTTGATAGTCAGATTAGCACATCTGATACATCATTCTATTTCCTTTAATTTTTTGTTTAAATTCTACTTAAAAAAACTTATATTTATCTTAAAAGGAGATATAATCTCCTTATTTTTTGAAACCTTTATAAAGCAAACTTCCTAAAAATAAGATAAAAACAATTACTTGCCAAAAGAAATTTTCATCATTGTTTATATTGATGACTATGCTAACTCCAAGTAAAATCAATAGAGTGGCAATAATATATGTAGTTTTACTATTTTTAGCCCAAGTATAAAATAAATTACCTAGAATTTGAACTAACTGAACTAATATAAGTAAAATAACTACAGTTTGAATCATAACTTCTTTGTTAAATCTTTCATAACCATAGCGAATAGCTACATCTCCTAATCCTCCACCACCGACAGTTCCAGCAAGAGCAGAAAAACCAATGGTAAAGATCAAAGTTAGGGTAATTCCGCTAATTATAGCAGGAAGGGCTTCACTAAAGATAACCTTGAAGATAATTTGAATATTGCTAGCACCATAACTTTTTGCTGCTTCTATGATTCCTTTGTCTATTTCTTTAAAAGCACTTTCAAGCATCTTCGCCAAATAAGGAGCTATTCCGATAGCTAAAGGAACTATGGCAGCATTTGTACCTATGCTTGTGCCTACTATGATTTTAGAAAGTGGTAAAAGAACAACTATAAGAATTAAAAATGGAAAGGCGCGCAGTATATTTGTAATAAAATCTAAAATGCTATAAGCGATTTTATTTTCTTTAATTCCATTTTTATCCCAAATAGCAAGTAAAATTCCAGGAATAATAGCCAATAAAAATCCAAATAGTACAGCCATTAAACTCATATAAATTGTTTCATTAAGTGCAGGTTTTAAAATGTTTTCATAATTTTCACTGAAACTTGTGATAGAACTTAAACTCACTTCTTTAATATCCTGCCAAGAAAATTCATTAAAAAATTGAGAAATTCTACTAAAAAAAGCACTGATGATAGAGATGTTTTCTTCATTCATGATGCCACCTCCCATAATACTCCACTTTTTTCTATGTAATCAAGAACCTTGTCTTTATCCTTTTCATTTATATTTATAACTAAATTTCCCAAGGCTTTTCCATTAAGTTTTTCTATTTTACCCCAAACTATGTTAAAGTCTATATTTAGAGTTCTTGCCATATGAGTGATGACACTATTTTGGGCAACTTCTTTTGGAAAGTAAAGTTTGATATTAAGTCCGTGCTCAGGCAAGAAGTCGCTTTCTCCTAAAAATTCTTTCATTTTGGCATTAGGCCTTAAAAAAAGCTCATCAATTGCTCCACTTCCTATGATTTGTCCATGTTCAAGTAATAAAGCTTTTTGAGCTATGTCTTTTACTACATCCATTTCGTGAGTTACTAAAACAACAGTAATCCCAAATTCAGCATTGATTTTAGATATAAGCTCTAAAATATTTTTTGTAGTGTTTGGATCAAGAGCCGAAGTAGCTTCATCACTAAGTAAAATTTTTGGGTTTAAAGCTAAGGCTCTAGCAATAGCAACGCGTTGTTTTTGCCCCCCGCTCAGTTCTCTTGGATAGGATTTATTTTTATGATCAAGCCCTACGATTTCAAGTAAGGAATTGACTTTTTGGGCAATTTCTTTTTCGCTCATGTATTCTTTATTAAAAAGCTTGGCATGAAATTTACACTGAGTATAGTGTGTTCTTAAAGGCATAGCAACATTTTCAAATACATTTTTGCGCTCCATTAGGGCAAAATTTTGAAAAATCATCCCTATATCTTTTCTAAGCACTCTCAGCTCTTTTGATTTTTTTTGACTTAAATCTTTAATTTCTTGATCAAAGACTTTTAAGCTTCCTTCTTGATAATTCTCAAGTCCATTAATACATCTTAAAAGAGTGGATTTTCCAGCTCCACTATGACCTACTATGGCGTAAATTTCGCCCTTTTTAATCTCCAAAGAAACATCGTTTATCACGAGTTCTTTGTCATAATATTTTTTTAAATTTTTTATTTTTATCAAATTTTTAACCTCTTAGATTTTGAAGTTCAACTGATATTTTTTCAAGTTGAATTTTTAAATTTTCTAGAGCTTCTTTATTTTGCTCCACCACCTCTTTAGGTGCGTTAGCAATGAATTTTTCATTTGAAAGCATGGAGTTAAGCTTGAAGCTTTCTTTTTCAAGCTTATTTTTTTGATTTTCAAGTCTTGTTAAAATACCACTTAAATCAACATTTTCAAGCGTAATGAAAATTTCTAAATTCTCGCTAACATCACATATTGCCTTTGGTAATTTTTCTTCACTAAATTCTATTTGCTCGCACTTTGCGAGCATCATGATAAAATTCATATAAGCTTTGATTTCATTTTTGATTTTTTTATCGTTAAATTTGATATAAGCTTTTTCTATTTTAGAATTTCCAAGATCGATTAAGCTTTTAGCACGACGGATGCCAACTATGCTTTCTATGAGTAAAGAAAAGATTTTTTCTATATTTTTATCTTGTTCTTTAAATTTTGGATATTTGCTTATCATAATAGAAGGGCTTGTTTTAAGTTCTGTATCACTTAGTTTGTGGTATAAATACTCGCTGATAAAAGGCATGAAAGGATTTAAAAGTTTTAAAGCTTCTTTGAAAATACTACCAAGTTCTTTAACGCTTGATTTTTCGGCTTTACTAAGTTCTATACCCCAATCGCAAAAATCATCCCAAAAGAATTTATATAGGGTATTAGCTGCATCATTAAAGCGATAATTGTCTAAATTTTCTCTTACATCTTTAACACAAGTTTGAAATTTGGCATAGATATATTTTGCTAATTCTGAATGAAGTGTAATATTTTCTAAATCTTCAAATTTACTTTCATTTAAAAGCAGATAATTTGTAGCATTATAAATTTTATTTGTAAAATTTCTAACTTGCAAAAGTTTATCATTACTAAGTTTAATATCGCGTCCTTGTATAGCAAGAAGTGCTAAAGTAAAGCGTAAAATATCAGCACTATATTCTTTAATGCTTTCATTTGGATCGATAACATTTCCAAGGCTTTTGCTCATCTTTCTACCTTGTTCATCTTTTACGAGAGCGTGTAAATAAATATCTTTAAAAGGAAGTTGATGTAAGGCATTAGTGCTTTGAAACATCATTCTAGCCACCCAGAAAAATAAAATATCAAAACCTGTAATGAGTAAAGAATTGGGATAAAAATCTTTTAAATCCTTTTCAGACCAAATTTTATCTTTACCCCAATTTTCATTCCCCCAACCTAAAGTACTCATAGCCCAAAGCCCCGAAGAAAACCAAGTATCAAGCACATCTTCATCTTGTTTGAAATTTTGACTTTGGCATTTCGGACAAGTTTTAGGCGTATGTTGGCTTGCCCATTCATGAGAGCATTCACAATAATACACAGGAATTTGATGTCCCCACCAAAGTTGTCTTGAAATACACCAATCTCTTAAATCTTTCATCCAGGCATTAAAGCTATTTATCCAGTGATTTGGGTAAAATTTACTTTCTCCAAGCGCAACTTTTTCTATACTTTCTTGGGCGATTTCTTTTTTTACAAACCATTGTTTGGAGATATAAGGTTCAACTATATTGTTGCAACGATAACAATATCCTACTTGATTGTTATACTCTTCTATTTTTTCTATAAAACCAAGACTTTCAAGTTTGGTTACGATTTTTTCTCTTGCTTCTAAGCGTTCTAAACCTTGAAACTCTAAACAATGTTCGTTTAAAATTCCTTTTTCATTAAAAACACTTATAAATTCTAAATTATGCTTAAGTCCTACTTCATAATCATTCATGTCATGTGCGGGAGTAACTTTTACAACTCCTGTTCCAAATTCTTTTTCTACATGTTCATCAGCTATGATTTTAATGGCTTTTTTGCTTATAGGCAAAATCACTTCTTTACCCACAAATTTAGTATAGCGTTCATCATCAGGATGTACCATAACTGCAGTATCGCCAAAAAAAGTTTCAGGACGCGTTGTGGCTACTACTAAAAATTCATCGCTATCTTTTAAAAAGTATTTAATATGATAAAGTTTTCCTTTGTTTTCTTTGTATTCAACTTCTATATCACTTAAAGCGCCATCGTGAGTACACCAATTTATCATGTAGTTTCCACGTACAATAAGTCTTTTATCATAAAGTTCCACAAAGGCTTTTTTTACGGCATTAACCAAACCTTCATCCATAGTAAAACGCAAGCGACTCCATGCAGGAGTGATGCCTAGTGTTCTCATTTGGTCTAAAATTTTTCCACCGCTTTGCTCTTTCCACTCCCAGACTTTTTCTATAAATTTCTCTCTACCTAGTTCTTCTTTTTTAATGCCTTGAGCAAGGAGTTGTTTTTCTACAACATTTTGAGTGGCAATACCTGCGTGATCAAGTCCTGGTTGATAAAGAACCTTATAACCGTCCATTCTTTTATAACGCGTCATAATATCTTGCAGAGTAAAAGTTAAAGCATGTCCTATGTGTAAAACTCCAGTGACATTAGGAGGAGGCATCATAATGCAGAAATTTTTATCTTTTTCTTGTATGGTTTTATTGCCATCGATCTCAAAATATCCGCGTTCCTCGCAAATTTGATAATACTCTTTTTCTAAATTTTTATCATACATTATTTGCCTTTATTGTTTTAGCTTATTTAATAGAGCTAATTTCTATAATTTCACAAAACGGGAAGAAATATTGTGCTGTATTAAGTCCAGTTTTCAAACTTTTGATATGTTTAGAAAAATCACTTCCTTTGCCATCTTTTTTAATTTGAAGTTTAAGTCTTTCTAAAATTTCTTCACGTGCTACATGTTCATTTAATTCTTTTGGATTGTTTAAATATGGGCTTAATCTATCTAAACTAATATATTTATAAGCTTTTTTCATATCTGAAAAGATAATTTCTTTGTTATAGATAGTTAATTTCATTTCCCCTTTTGGTAGCATTTTAACAAAAATACTTAGATAATAATCTTTTGCATTATCTTGTATAACACTTAGCATATCTTTTAACAGATTGATTCTGTATTGGCTTAAAAATTTTCCATCTAAAACATAAACTTTCATATTTTCTGTGCTAAGTTCAGGTTCTAAACGACTGTTTTTTCCTATGCTTAGATACTCTCTAGCGGTATTTAGATATTTATTTTTGTTTGATTTGTTTGATTGAAGTTCTTTTTTTACAGCTCTTTCTCTTTCTAAGATCTTTTGTTGTTTGCTGATTTCTTTTTTAAGAGCTTCTATTTTGGCTTGTTTATTTTCTTGTTTTAATTTTTCTTTATCCGTATCTAAAATTTGCTTATTTTCATTTGTATTAATATTATTACTTGTATTGGTGTCATTATTTAAGCTTTGATTGTTTTCGCTTATTGATGTATTAAATGTATTGTTATTTAAGCTTTGATTTTCATCTAATGGGTTTGTTTCTTGCTTTTGGATGGTATTGTTATTAATATTTATATCTGATGAACTATTGTTGGTTTGGATCGAAGGTGAATAGGAATTATCGTAGTTATTGGTATACGATTTTTGTTCGGTGTAAGTGTTGGTATTTAAGGTGTAATTCTTTGGTTTTGAATATTCAAAAAGATAATAATATGTTCCACCTAATATCACAATAACAGCAATTAATATGCCAACAATAATAGAAAAAATTTTCAAATTCATTTGCTATCCCTTAAAAACAGAAAGTTAAATAATTTTAGCATTGTACTATAATCTAATATAAAGTAATTTTAAATTTTTATATTTTTAAGTAAATTTTTTTTATAATTTTAACTTTTATAAGGAAAATAATGCCACTTTCAAAATTAAATAATGAACAATATCTTGCTGCTACTGCTGATTTTGGACACAATCTTGTTATTGCAAGTGCAGGGACGGGAAAAACTTCTACTATTGTTGCAAGAATTTCTTATCTTTTAAGCAAGGGAGTGGCACCTCAAAAAATCATGCTTTTAACTTTCACAAACAAAGCCAGTAAAGAAATGATAGGGCGTTTAGGGAAATTTTTTGATAAAAATATTACCAGTAAAATACTTGCAGGAACTTTTCATAGTACGGCTTATACCTTACTTAGAAATGCGGATAAAAATATAGCCTTAAAGCAAGCAAGCGAGTTAAAAACTCTACTTAAAAGTGTCTATGAAAAAAGAACTTTTAGGCATTTAAGTGATATAAAACCTTATCAATCAAGTTATTTATATGATCTTTATTCTTTGTTTCAAAACAAAGCACACAATCAAGATTTTTATACTTGGTTTTGTCAAAACTACGAAGATCAAAGTATTTATGCTGAAATTTATGAAGATATTTTAAAAGAATATGATAATGAAAAAAAGCGTTTTAATTATGTAGATTTTAATGACTTACTTATCAATCTAAAAGAGCTTTTAAAAGAAGAAAAATATGAATTTGATGAAATTTTAGTAGATGAATATCAAGACACAAACACTTTGCAAAGTTCCTTAATAGAGGCTTTTCATAGTAAAAGTTTGTTTTGCGTAGGGGATTATGATCAAAGTATTTATGCTTTTAATGGAGCGGATATTAATATCATAGGTGGGTTTAAAGATCGTTTTAAAGATGCAAAAATTTTTTCTTTAAATAAAAACTACCGTTCATCGAGAAGTATTTTAGCTTTGGCTAATAAAGTGATTTTAAATAATGAAAGATTATATCCAAAAGAACTTATTGTTACAAGAAATGATGAGTTTAAAGCCCCATCTTTGCTTACTTTTGAAGAATTATTTGATCAGTATCAAAATATAGCCAAAATGATACTTACAAGCGGAGTAAGTTTGGAAGAAATTGCCGTGATTTTTCGCAACAACTCAAGTGCTGATGGGGTTGAAGTAGCTTTAAGGGAGCAGGGTATTGCAAGTGTGAGAAAGGGAAGTGGAAGTTTTTTTGAAAGTTTGGAAGTTAAAGCTTTTAGCTCCATGCTTGCGCTTGTGGTAAATCCTAAAGATATCATGGCTTTTATTCATTTGGTTCAATATACCAAAGGTGTGGGTGGAGTTTTAGCAAAAGAAATTTTTGACGCACTTTTAAAATTAGGGCATGGAAATTTAATAAAAGGTTTTTTAGATCCTGATAAAAATGTAAATTTGCAAAATCATCAAAAAAGAAATTATCAACTTGGGCTTTTTGCAGATTTGGAAGAATTAGCCAGCGAAACTCGTTTTAAATTTGAGAGTGAATTTGATGCACATCCTATTTTAAGACTTTCAAAAATCAATGATTTGTGCGCTAGAAATTTGGAAAAAATCTATCTTTTTTTAAAAAAAGCTATGGAAATAAAACATTCTTTGACTTTAGTCAATTTAATTTGTGAAAATTCTTTTTATAGAGAAATTTGCGAAGAACTTGCAACCAAAAGAGCGACAAATAAAGCAGGGCAGGTGGATTTATTAAGAAAGAGTGAAAATTTAGAAAAAATAGAAACAAAATTCAATGTTTTAAAAGAGCTTACAAAAAATTATAGCGATATTTACAAGTATTATAATTTTCTAACTTTAGGTGCAAGCGAAATGAGTAGTGGCAAAGGAGTTAATTTGCTTAGCGTGCATGCGAGTAAAGGCTTGGAATTTGATCTTGTTTTTGTGATTGATCTTGCGCAAGGTCGCTTTCCTAATCAAAAGCTTATGGGAATGGGTGGAAGCTTAGAAGAAGAAAGAAGACTTTTTTATGTTGCGGTAACTAGGGCAAAAAATATACTTTATTTAAGTTATGCTAAATATGATAAAAACAAAAAAACTTCTTTTGCTCCTTCTCGTTTTCTTATAGAAGCAGGGCTTTGCAAGGGAGAGTTAACTATAGATTGATAAAATTTCCTTTCAAGTAAGTTATATTATAAAGAAAGGTTTATTTTATGAAAAAAATATTAATTTTAAGTTTAGTAGCAGCAAGTTTTTTAAATGCTGAAATTTTAGTTTATGGTCCAGGTGGTCCTGCTCCTGTGCTAAAAGAGCTTGCTTTAAAATTTGAGGAAAAAACAAAAGAAAAGGTGATTGTAACCGCAGGTCCAACTCCAGCTTGGGTAGATAAAGCAAAAGAAAATGCAGATTTGATTTTTTCAGGCAATACTTCAATGATGGATGATTTTGCTAAAAAAATTCCAAGTTTAAGTTTGGAAAATTTAAGCGTTTTAAATGTGCGTCCATCAGGTATTATCGTGCGTCCAAATAATCCAAAAAATATTAAAAATTTTGAAGACATTTTAAAAGATGGCGTAAATGTTATGGTGGTTGATGGTGCAGGACAAGTTGGACTTTATGAAGATATGGCTTTAAAAAGTGCAAAAAGAGAAAATTTGGTAAAATTACGTAAAAATATAAAAATTTATGCTAAAAATTCCAAAGCTGCTGTAGATGAGTGGAATAACAATCCAAATATTGATGTTTTAATCATTTGGTCTCATTGGGCAAAGGCTTTAGGCGATGATAAAGCTTTATTTATCAAAGATAAAAATGCAGTGATTTATCGTGCAGCTGAAATAGCTCCTACAAAAAAAGGTTTAGAAAATAAAAAAGCTTTAGAATTTGTAGATTTTATTAAGAGTAAGGAAGCTCAAAAAGTGTGGAAAAAATATACTTGGAAAGAAATAAAATAATTTTCAGTGAAATTAAAAATAATTAATATTTATAGGATATAATTACTCCTAAAACATTAATTGTAATAATGTTTAAAATATCAAAAAAGGAAATTAAATGAGTACAGTAAATTTTAAAGGAAATCCTGTAAAACTTAAAGGAAATTCAGTAGAAGTTGGAGCAGATGCTCCTAAGGTAAATCTTAAAGCTAAAGATTTAAGCGTGATTGAAATCGGTGCAGCGGGTAAAACTCAAATCATTTTAAGTGTTCCAAGCTTAGATACACCAGTTTGTGCTACAGAGGCTAGAGAATTTAATAAAAAAGTAGCCAGTTACAATGGTGCTGAAGTGATTGTAGTAAGTATGGATTTACCTTTTGCTATGGGAAGATTTTGCAGTACAGAAGGTATTGAAAATTTAAGTGTTGCAAGTGATTTTGTGGCAAAAGAATTTGGTGAAAAATATGGTGTTTTGATAAATGAAGGTGCTTTAGAAGGGCTTTTAGCTCGTGCTGTATTTGTGATTAAAGAGGGTAAAGTGGCATATAAAGAACTTGTAAATGAAATCACAGAAATGCCAGATATTGCAAAACTTGATGCATTTTTTGGTGGTTCTAGCTGCTGCGGTGGTTGTGGTTGCCATTAATTTTGATTAAGCCCATTCTTAGGGCTTAATTTTTACATCTTCATTTTTTTATTATTTTAAGTTGATTATATTTTAATTGTTAAGTTGATTATTTTTAATATTTATTTTGTGTAAGAAAAATATAAAAAGGACAATAAAACTCCTATAAAATAGAGCTTTAAAATTATTATTTTTATTAAAATTTCAAGAGATTTTTATACTCCATTTTTTATAATAAGATGATTTTTTTATTTTGGAGGAATAAGGATGAATAGAAGGGATTTTATTAAAAATACCGCTATTGCAAGTGCTGCTAGTGTTGCAGGACTTAGTGTTCCAAGCTCTATGCTTGGCGCACAAGAAGAAGATTGGAAATGGGATAAGGCTGTTTGTAGATTTTGTGGAACTGGCTGTGGAATTATGATAGCCAGAAAAGATGGCAAAATCGTAGCAACAAAAGGTGATCCTGCAGCACCCGTAAATCGCGGACTTAATTGTATCAAAGGTTATTTTAATGCTAAGATCATGTATGGTGAAGATCGTCTTGTTATGCCTTTACTTCGCATGAATGAAAAAGGCGAATTTGATAAAAAAGGCAAATTTCAACAAGTTTCTTGGCAAAGAGCCTTTGATGAAATGGAAAAACAATTTAAAAAAGCCTACAATGAACTCGGCGTTACAGGTATAGGGATTTTTGGTAGTGGGCAATACACCATCCAAGAAGGTTATGCTGCTTTAAAACTTGCAAAAGCGGGCTTTAGAACAAATAATATCGATCCAAATGCAAGACATTGTATGGCCTCTGCAGTGGTTGGTTTTATGCAAACTTTTGGTGTAGATGAGCCATCAGGCTGTTATGATGATATAGAGCTTACAGATACTATTATCACTTGGGGAGCTAATATGGCTGAAATGCACCCAATCCTTTGGTCAAGAGTAAGCGATAGAAAACTAAGCAATCTTGATAAGGTTAAAGTTGTTAATCTAAGCACTTTTTCTAACCGTACTTCAAATATTGCTGATATTGAAATTATTTTTAAACCAAATACAGATTTGGCTATTTGGAACTACATAGCAAGAGAGATTGTTTATAATCATCCAGAGGCTATGGATATGAAATTTATCAAAGATCACTGCGTATTTGCAACTGGTTATGCTGATATTGGTTATGGTATGAGAAATAATCCAAATCATCCAAAATTTAAAGAAAGTGAAAAAGATACAGTTGAAAAAGAAAATGTAATCACTCTAGACGATGAAGAGGCTACTTCTTTATCTTATCTTGGCGTTAAAGCGGGTGATAAATTTGAAATGAAACATCAAGGTGTGGCTGATAAAAACTGGGAAATTTCTTTTGAAGAATTTAAAAAAGGTTTAGCCCCTTATACTTTGGAATACACTGCAAAAGTAGCCAAAGGTGATGATAATGAGTCTTTGGAAGATTTTAAGAAAAAACTTCAAGAATTAGCTAATCTTTACATAGAGAAAAATCGCAAAGTCGTAAGTTTTTGGACTATGGGCTTTAATCAACACACAAGAGGTTCTTGGGTAAATGAACAAGCTTATATGGTGCATTTTTTACTAGGAAAGCAAGCTAAACCAGGTAGTGGAGCCTTTTCTTTAACAGGACAGCCAAGTGCCTGTGGAACAGCTAGGGAAGTAGGAACTTTCTCGCATCGTTTGCCTGCAGATATGGTTGTAGCCAATCCAAAACACAGAGAAATTTCTGAAAAAATTTGGAAAGTTCCTGCAAAGACCATCAACCCAAAACCAGGCTCTCCTTATCTTAATATCATGAGAGATTTAGAAGATGGAAAAATTAAATTTGCATGGGTGCAAGTGAATAATCCATGGCAAAACACTGCAAATGCAAATCACTGGATCGCAGCAGCAAGAGAAATGGATAATTTTATTGTTGTAAGTGATTGTTATCCTGGAATTTCAGCAAAAGTAGCTGATCTTATTTTACCAAGTGCTATGATTTATGAAAAATGGGGTGCTTATGGTAATGCTGAAAGAAGAACTCAACATTGGAAACAACAAGTTTTACCTGTAGGTGCTGCCATGAGTGATACTTGGCAAATTTTAGAATTTGCAAAACGCTTTAAGCTTAAAGAAGTTTGGAAAGAGCAAAAAGTGGATAATAAGCTTACCTTGCCAAGTGTTTTAGAAGAGGCAAAAGCTATGGGTTATAGTGAAGATGATACACTTTTTGATGTGCTATTTGCCAATAAAGAAGCAAAAAGCTTTAATCCAAACGATGCTATCGCAAAAGGCTTTGATAATACTGATGTTAAAGGCGATGAGAGAAAAATTCAAGGCAGTGATGGAAAAGAATTTACAGGTTATGGCTTTTTCGTTCAAAAATACCTTTGGGAAGAATATCGTAAATTTGGCTTAGGACACGGACATGATTTAGCGGATTTTGATACCTATCATAAAGTAAGGGGTTTAAGATGGCCTGTGGTTAATGGCAAGGAAACACAATGGAGATTTAATACTAAATTTGATTATTATGCTAAAAAAGCGGCTCCAAATTCAGATTTTGCTTTTTATGGTGATTTTAACAAAATGCTTACAAATGGGGATTTAATAGCTCCTAAAGATGAAAAAGAGCACAGTATTAAAAATAAGGCTAAAATTTTCTTTAGGCCATTTATGAAAGCACCTGAAAGACCAAGTAAAGAGTATCCATTCTGGCTTGCAACAGGAAGGGTTTTAGAGCATTGGCATAGTGGAACTATGACTATGCGTGTGCCTGAGCTTTACCGCGCTGTGCCTGAAGCACTTTGCTATATGAGTGAGAAAGATGGAGAGAAATTAGGCTTAAATCAAGGTGATTTGGTTTGGGTGGAATCTCGTCGTGGTAAAGTAAAAGCAAGAGTAGATATGCGTGGAAGAAACAAACCGCCTGTAGGACTTGTATATGTGCCGTGGTTTGATGAGAATGTATATATCAATAAAGTTACTTTGGATGCGACTTGTCCGCTTTCAAAACAAACTGACTTTAAAAAATGTGCTGTAAAAATTTACAAGGCTTAATTTAGGGTTTTGATTAAATGAAAGGTAGAAGAGAATTTTTCGTTAGTGCCTTTAAGGCTGCATGTTTATGTACAGGAGGCGGATTTTTGGCTAATTTGGCTTTAAAAGCCGATGATAATTATGCTTTGCGTCCTCCTGGGGCTGAAGATGAAGCTAGGTTTTTAAGCAAATGTATTCGTTGTGGGCTTTGTGTAAAAGCCTGTCCTTATGATACTTTAAAGCTTGCTAGCTTGTTAGATAGTCCAAAAAATGGTACGCCTTTTTTTAAGGCAAGAGAAATTCCTTGTTATCTTTGTAAGGATATTCCTTGTATTAGAGAATGTCCAACCGATGCTTTAGATAAAAAGCATTTAGAACAGGGTATAGAATCTTTGAAAATGGGTATTGCTATTGTTGATAGTGCTTCTTGTGTGGCACACTGGGGAATTCAATGTGATGCTTGTTATAGAGCTTGTCCTTTGATAGATAGGGCTTTAAAACTTGAGCTTAAACGCAATGAACGCACCGCCAAGCATGCTTTTTTACTACCTAGCGTGGATCATGAAGTGTGTGTAGGTTGTGGGCTTTGTGAACTTGCTTGTATTACTGAAAAACCGGCCATTCGTGTTTTGCCAAGGGAGTATGTATTGGGAAAAGCAGGATCTCATTATGTAAAAGGCTGGGATGAAAAAGATGAAGGTCGTATAAAAAATGCAGATACTTCAAAACATTTTGATGCTAAAAAAGCAACCAATTATTTAAATGATGGAGAACTGTGATGAAGTATTTAATTGCTAGACGCATCGTTCAGCTTGGAATTTTAGCGCTTTTTAGTTTTAAAGCTACAGATTTTATCTTGCAGGGAAATTTAAGTTCTTCTAGACTTTTTAATACCATACCTTTAAGCGATCCTTTTGCGGTTTTGCAAATCATTTTAGCAAGCTGGAGTATAGATTTAATGGCTTTAATAGGAGCTTTGATTATATTTTTTATCTATGGTTTGCTTTTAGGAAGGGTTTTTTGCTCTTGGGTTTGTCCTGTTAATTTAATCACAGATTTTGCTGCTTTTGTGCGAAATAAATTAACCCTTAATAATAAATTTTTAATTTTGCCTAAAAATTTACGCTATTTTGTATTGGTCTTGGTTTTAGTCCTTTCTTTTGTATTTTCATTGCCCGTGTTTGAAAGTTTTTCTTATATAGGAATGATACATAGAGGGATTATTTTTGCTACAAGTTCTTGGATTTTTGTAGCCTTTATACTTTTTTGTATCGATACTTTTTTAAGCCCTAGGGCAATTTGTTCACACTTTTGTCCACTAGGAGCTTTTTATGCTTTTATTTCTCGTTTTGCTTTGCTTAAAATAAAGCATGATAGTGATAAATGCACTAAATGTTATGAATGTATCCGTATTTGTCCTGAAAAACAGGTTTTGTGGATGGTTGGAAAAGAAAGTACTAGCGTGAAATCAGGAGAGTGTATAAGGTGTGCAAGATGTATAGAAGTTTGTAATGATGATGCTTTGAATTTTAATATTTTTGATTTAAGGAATAAATAATGAAGAAGAAATTGGTTTTATTAGGAAGTGCTGCAGTGGTATTTTTTGCAGCTTGCGCAATGAATAGTGGGGTAAGTTCGGAACAAATTGGACTTAGAAAAGCAAGTTTAGAAAATGAAAATAAAGTAAATTTAGTGGAAGCAAATTTCACAACTTTACAACCTGGGGAATCTACTCGTTTTGAGCGTTCTTATGAAAATGCACCACCATTAATTCCGCATGCTATTGAAGATTTGTTACCTATAACTAAAGATAACAATATGTGTTTAAGCTGCCATGATAAGGCTATAGCAGCAGATGCTGGTGCAACTCCACTTCCTGCTAGTCATTATTATGATTTTAGACACAATAAAACCACAGGAGATATGATTAGCGACAGTCGTTTTAATTGTACTCAGTGTCATGTTCCACAAAGCGATGCAAAACCTTTAGTGGGAAATAGCTTTAAACCTGAATTTAAAAATGAACAATTAAAAAGTCGTTCAAATTTAATTGATGTGATTAATGAGGGTGTAAAGTAAATAAATGAAAAAATTTCTTTTTATTTTGAGTCTTTTTTGTGTTTTGTCTTATGCTTATGAGCTGAAATTAAATGCCAATATAACAGCTTTAAAGCTTGATAAGAAAAACTTATATATAGGCACTGATAAAGGTGAAATTTTACAATATAACATTAAAGATAAAAGTTTAAAAGAACTTTTATCTTTGCCAAAGATTAAAAATTATTATGGCGATGATTTTGCTAAAATTTACAACATTGATGTTTTTAAACATACACTTTTAATACTTAGCGAGGGTGATTTTGGTGCTAAAAATTTAAGTTTTTATAAGGAAAATTTACAAATCAAAAAGCTCGAAGAAAATAGCATAATAAAAGCATTTTTTATCAATGAAAATACTTATCTTTTGATTTCTATTGGTTCTGAAATAGAATTGATTGATAAAAGCTTAAAGAATATAAAAAAATTTAATTTTTCCCATTCTAGTCTTAATGATGCAGTTTTAAATGAAGATAAGAGTAGACTAGTTGCAGGTTTTGAGAGTGGCGAAGTAGAACTTTTTGATTTGAAAAATTGGAAGATGTTAAAAAACTATGATAAAATTCATAAAGATAATATCTATCAAGTAGATTTTAAAAATAATATTATTTTAAGTTGTGGAACGGATAGGCGTATAGGAGTTGTAAAAAATGAAGAGCAAAATTTTTTGCAAAAAGATTTTTTGATATATACTTGTGCTTTAAGTCCTAATGGAGAATTCGCTGTTTATAGCGATAATGAAGCTGGAGTTAGTGAAGTTTTTAGCACAAGTGATTTTAAGCCTGTTAAAACTTTTAATAATGAAAATTTGATGAGTGAGTTTATTATTTTTCTAAACAATAAAGATTTTATCGTTTCAGGCTTTGGTGATAGTATAATGTTTAGGAGTATTGATGAATAATCTTTCTAGTGTTTTGATTTTAGCAAAAGAAGAATATATAAATGATTTAAAAAAGGCTATATCTGAAATTCCTTTTTGTTCTGTAGAACTTTGTGAAAATGAAAAGATTATAGTTGTGATTGAAAGTGAAAATTTAGAAGATGAATTAAACTCTTATAAAATGCTTGAGAAATTGCCAAATATTATCAGTATTAATATGGTTTTTTCTTATCAAGATTTAAATGATGATATCCAAAAAGCAATCAATAGTGGCGCAATAGAAACGATAGAAAAAAATGAAAATGCTGAGAATGTTCGCTACTATGGTAGTGTATTTAATCAATTTTCTTAAAGTGTAAAGATGGTATTTTTAATCCCATTGCTTATTATAATTGGTGTTATTTTTGGAATTGATTATGTGTATTTTAAAAATCAAGATTTAAAAGTGCAAGTTAAAAAAGAACAAAAAGAATTAAATTCTAGTTTAGAGAAAGAAAAAAAAGAATATATAGAAAAATTGTTTAAAACAAAATAGACATTAAAAATCATTTTATTTTCTTAAAGATAAATTAAAAAGCTTTTTGCTAGAATTAAAGAAAAATTTTAGGAAACAGTGATGAAAAATACAGTCACTGAAGCTTCTATCTATGAGGCTCAAGGGTTAAAAGACGAAGCTTTAGAAATTTATAAAAATATCTTAAAAGAAGATCCGGATAACCAAAACGCTATTGATGCGGTTCGTCGTCTTAGTGGTTTTAGATCCAAGCATAAAGACTTAAACACTCAAATGTTGGATTTTTTTATTAATATGAAAAGCGATGAAGAAATTAATGAATTTAAAAGGTGGTTGATAAAAATATGAATTTGGAAGATTTAGCTAAAAAAACCATTAGCGAAGTTAGCTCTATCATGGAAGAGCAAAGAAGACAAAATGAAATTTTAAAAGAACAAGAATTAAATAGAAAAACTGAAATAAAAGATGAATTACCGCCTATGGAGTTTGTATGCGAAGAGCTCGATACTCCGCAAGACTTAGAAGATAAAATTTCTATGGCAAAATTTGAAGAAGAGCAAAAAATACAAAATAATATTGAAATTTCTACTCAGGAAAATAAAGAGTTTAAAAAAGAAGAGCCTTTTTTACAAAGTGAAATTTTAAATCCTAGTGTTATGACAGAGGTTCAAACGCTTAATGAGGATATTTTTTTAAAACATCTTAGAGAGAGAATTTTAGTTCTTTTTGAAGGTTTAAATAGTATAAAAAAAGATGATCTTGAAAATAGGTTAAACTTGACCATAAATTTTTTAGAGTTTTTACTTGCAAATATCGAAGATAAGCTTAAAAAATAATTCCGATTTACAGTTTATTGCTGAGTTTTTAAAGCCTTATACCAAACGAGCGTATTTGGTTGGAGGTAGCGTTAGGGATTTGTTTTTAGGTTTAAAAATTTGTGACTATGATATAGAGCTTTATGATATAAAACTTAAAGATTTTGAAAAGATTATGCAAAAATTGGATGCACAAGGCTTTGGAAAAAGTTTTTTTGTGTATAAGTTTAAAAATTATGATTTAGCTCTTGCTAGAACTGAAAACAAAATAAGCTATGGACATAAAGGTTTTGAAGTTCAAATTTGCAATGATGAAAAACTTGGCGCCAAAAGACGCGATTTTACCATAAATTCTATGATGATTAATCTTTTTAACGATGAGTTTTTAGATTTTTACGGAGGATTAAAAGATCTAGGAGCAGGCTTTTTAAGGCATATTGACAAACAAAGCTTTCAAGAGGATAGTTTAAGAGTATTAAGAGCGGTAGTATTTGCTTCAAGGTTTAACTTTAAGATAACTAGTGAAAGCTTGAAATTGATGCAAAGTATGGATATAACTGATCTTAGTAAAGATAGGATCAATGCGGAGCTTTATAAATTCTTTAAAAGTCCTAGACTTGATGTTGGCTATAGATATTTGCAAGAACTTGACTTAGAAAAACAGATTTTCGGCTTTGAGAGTATTTTTAAGAGTTTGGAATTTCAAAATTTACTCAGACAAAGTAGAGAATTTGTAAAAAGCGATGCTTTATTCTTGTATTTGTATTTGAATTTTTTTAATTTAGAAAAAGATATATTTTTTAAAAGAACTAAACTTAAAAAAGAATACCTAAAATACGCAAATCAAGCTTTTTATCTTGATGATATAAGTGATTTTGAACTAGCAAAAATTGCTTTTGAAATGCCTTTGAAGGAATGGCTTGGACTTTGGAGTAAAAAGCGTATTGAGCAAGCTAAAAGATTAGGGCTTTATGAGAATAAGTTTGAAAGTAAAATTTTAGCAAAAGATTTCATAAATGCTGGATTTTGTGGTAAAATTCTTGGTTTAAAGCTTCAAGAAGCAAGAGAGAATGAATTAAAAGAATATATAAAAGGTTTAGCTAAATGATTTCTGTATTAAAAATTTGCACCAAAGATCAAAAAGGTTTAATTTATAGAATTTCTGATGTTATTTTTAAATATCATATCAATATAGTAAAAAACGATGAATTTGTAGGCGAAGGAATGTTTTTTTTTCGTGCTCTTTTAGAAGGTGAATTTGATAAAGAAGCTTTTATAGGAACGCTTGAGGCTATGCTTGGACAAGAAGCCTTGATAGAGCTTTGCGAGAAGAGAAAAAAAGATATTGTTGTTTTTGCTACTAAAGAAAGTCATTGTTTGGGAGATTTGCTAATAAAGCATTATAGTAACGAACTTGAAGCAAATATCAAAGCTGTGATTTCAAATCACAACTCTTTAAAGGATTTAGTTGAGAAATTTGAAATTCCTTATCATTTTATCAGTGCTGAAAATTTAGATCGAAAAGAGCAAGAAAATCAGATTTTAAAATGTCTTGAACAATATAAATTTGATTATTTGGTTTTGGCAAAATATATGCGAATTTTATCTCCTGATTTTGTTAGGCATTTTGAAAGTAAGATTATAAATATTCACCATTCTTTTTTACCTGCATTTATAGGAGCAAATCCTTATAAACAAGCCTTTGAAAGAGGGGTTAAAATAATTGGAGCTACGGCACATTTTGTAAATAATAATCTTGATGAAGGTCCTATTATCACTCAAGCTGTTTTACCTGTAAACCATGAATTTACTTGGCAAGATATGCAGCAAGCAGGTAGAAATATAGAAAAAGATGTTCTTTCAAAAGCACTTGATTTGGTTTTTGAAGATAGAATTTTTATACATAATAATAAAACTATAATATTTTAATGCGATAATTTTACTATAGTTTTATTTAAAGCATTAAAAAAATAATCAATATCCTCTTTTTCATGCGTATAATGCAAGCTTATTCTTAACCAACCTGGTTTTGTTTTAAGTTTTTGATTATCTTTTAAGCCTAGCAAATCATGACCATAAGGCCCAGCACAAGCACATCCAGCGCGTGTTTCTATGTGGTATTTTTTACTAAGTTCGTAAGCGATATCAAAAGGGGAAATTCCTTTGATATTGAAAGCAAAAATAGGCAATCGGGTTTTTAAATTCTTTGCGTATAAAATTAAATTAGGTATAGTTTTTAGTTTTTCAAAAAAATAATCTTTTAGAATTTCTTCTTTTTTTTCTATATTTTTAATCCCTATAGAATCTTTGATTTTAAAAGCTAAGCTAGCGCGAATGAGTTGTAAAATTCCAGGTGTTCCTCCTTCTTCTAAAGCTTCTTCATTGCAAAGGTAGCATTGTGAAGTGCGAGAAACATAGCCCACAGTTCCACCTGCTGCAAAGCTAGGCTTGTTTCCACAAAGATCTTTTTTGATGGCTAAAAGTCCAGAACCACCAATACCACCGATTAATTTATGAGAACTTATAAACAACGCATCATAGTATTGACAAGATATGTTTTTATAGGGAATAAAACTAGATGCATCAAAAGCAACTATCCCTTTAAATTTACGAACCATTTCAGAAATGCGTTTGTAATCACTTAGTATCCCAGTAACATTTGAAGCTAAAGAAAAGCTAGCGATTATTTTTCTTTTTTTGTTTTTTTGTAAAGTTTTTTCTAGAAAATCAAAATCAATTTCCCCATTTTTATCCAAGGGAATTCTAATACATTCGCACAAGCCTTCTCGAAATGAAAGTTCATTAGAATGATGCTCATAAGGCCCTACGATAACTAAAGGTAAAGTATTTTTATCAATTTGCGTAAAATATCTTTCTTTTACAAGAGGGGGAATGTAAATGCCGATCAATTCTTGAAATTTTTTAATAGCACTGCTTGATCCTGTTCCACAAGCTATAAGGGCAAAATTTTCATCTAATGATAAACTTTTTTTTATATCTTTTCTTGCTTGTTCGTAAATTTGTTGAGTTTTAAAAGAATTTAAAGAGCTATCAGAATGTGTGTTTGCATAGGTTGGGAGAATTTTTGAAATTTCTTTTTCTACACATTTTAGAGCTAAAGCACTTGCTGTGAAGTCAAAATGCAAAATACCTTTTTTTAAGATCAATTCTTTTTTTAAATCTGAAATTTGCAAATACAATCCTTATAAAAATTTGCTAAAATTATACTATAAAAATGCTTTATAAAAGGAAAAATATAAAATTTAAGAACTTTGTAGATTTGCATAAGAATTTGTCTTTAAGTAAGCTTTTTGATTTTTATAGCGTGTTTGAAGGTTTTGAAAAATTAAACATTTTAAATTTTGAAGACGATGTATTTACAAATATAGAGCGAATTTTGCTTGATGACTATCTAAAAATTAAAAGTTATTTCGCCTTGGATGAAACAAGTTCTTACGCTCTTACTTTACTAGCTAAAAACAATCGCAAGCGTTTTTCTATCAATAGAAAAATTCAGCATTTTAAAGCTTTATCTACACTTAAATATCTTTTAGAAACAGGTATAATAAAACTTGAGTATAGTAAGGAAGCTAAAAAAATAAAAGATAAAAGACAAAAAATCAAAAAAGAACTAAGATCTTATGTTGTCCAAGATAAGATTATATTTAGCAACCATTTTACTCGTTTCTTTTTTTATTTTTTAAAGCCCAATGAAAAGCTTATTTTGCAAAATCGTTATAAAGAAGTTTTAGAATGTATTAAGGAAAAATTTGAACTTTATCAAAGTTTTTGTTTTGAACAGCTTTCTAGAGAATTGCTTGAGAAAAAATTCAATATCAATGGAGCGCAAAGTTACTGGGATAAGAATTTAGAACTTGATCTTTATTATCAAGATGAAAATTTGTGTTTTGTCGGAGAGGTTAAATTTAAAAATAAAAAAATTTGTAAAAATATTTTAAATCTTTTAAAATCAAAAGCAAAGTCTTTAAATTTGGCTCCAAATTATTACATTATAATCTCAAAAAATGGTTTTAGCAAGGAATTTGATAAAATATGCGAACAGAATTTGCTTTTACTTGATTTGAATGATTTTAAGATTTTATTAGAGGAATGATAAATGAATGAAAGTATTTTAAAAAGTTTAGACTCAAATGAAAAAGAAACCCTACAAAAAGGCTTAGAAAGTCTTATAGAACAAACTTATGTAATAGAAAATGAATACAAAACTTTAAATGAAAACTATAATTCCTTACGCGCAATGGTTGATGAGATTATAGAGGTATTGCCTAGTGCACTTTGGATTTTAGATAAAGAAAAAAATATTATTTTACAAAATCAAGAAGCCTTGAAAAATCCAAAATTACTTAGTATCATTAGTCTTGATAAAATTCGCGATGAGCTTGAATTTGAAGGTAGGTTTTATGCGGTAAAAATCATAGCACATAATGAAAAAACTATAGTTTCAGCTACAGATATTAGCGATGAAAAACGCAATGAAAGGCTTGCAAGCATGGGCAGTGTGGCGGCTCATTTGGCACATGAGATAAGAAATCCTATTGGATCTATATCTTTACTTACTTCAACCCTTTTTGCTCGTAGTGAGCTTAAAAATAAGCATATAGTTCTTGAAATCCAAAAGGCTATTGCTAGAGTAGAGCGTATCGTAAATTCAACTTTACTTTTTACTAAGGGTGTGCACATCAATGCTTTAAATTTTAATCTTTTAGAGTTAAAAGAAGAGTGTGAAAGTGCCATTAACTCTTATAATTTTACTTCTCAAATAGACTTTGAAATATCTTTTTTGGATAAGCAGATTTGTGCTGATAAAGCTCTTCTTGGTTTGGTTTTGCAAAATTTGATTTATAATGCTATTGATGCGATAGAAGAAAGCGAATGTGAAAAGCCTATGATTAAAATTTTAGCAAGTTGTGATAATGAAAAAATATGCATCAGAGTGTATGATAATGGTTGTGAAATAAAAGATGAGAAATTAGTTTTTGAAGCTTTTAAAACAACAAAACTTAAAGGCAATGGGCTTGGCTTGTCTCTTTCTAAAGAAATCATAAACGCTCATAAGGGAGAGTTAAGTTTTCAAAGCGATCCTAAGAATTTTTATTTTACCTTACCTTTGGTGTGATAAATATTTTCTTTTCACCCCAAAACGGAACAGATCTTGCTTATATTATTTTAATATATTTAGGTTGAAGGCAAAAAAATCTAAATTAAGGAATTAATATGAGTATCTTTAGCATCAATGATAACTCAAATTATAATTCTATACTTTCACAAGCAAAAACTAAT
>NZ_RYYH01000012.1:0-23325 GCF_004378995.1 Campylobacter sp. US53
GACAAGTTCTCCTAATTATGATATATCAAGTGAATTTAAAAACTCTATTTATACTCTAAAATATAAACAAGCAGATATAAGTAATACTTCTACCAATGCAGCCTATGGTTATAGTGTAGATAAAGATGGTTATATGGGAGAAGATTTTAACAAAGCTGCAGGACTTCCTGAAGATTTTAAGATACATAAATCTACTTTGGATGAGATTAAAAAAGCTGCCGAAAATGATCCTGTTGTTTCAAGTACAAAAGAATACTTAGGCGTAAGCGAGTATTAATACTAATATAGATATGGCTGAAACCATAAAACAATATTATAATCTTTTTTCTAATGCTTTAGGTCAAAGTTTTCCAAATGATAAAACAAGTTTTAGTGAAGCAGATATAAATTCTATGCCTAAGGGGTATGCTATAAATGGAATAAAATCGATGGATTTTAATGATCCAAGCAATAGAATGAATATCACTCACCTAAGAGATTTTTCAAATTCTTTAATTTCAAATGTTTATAAAACCCCTGAACAAATGAAAGAAGCTGAAAGTTTATATATACAATCGGGATCTTTAATAGATGGCATAAATGGACATAGTTTTGGTTTATCCTTAGAAGAAATCAAAAATGTTTCTAAAGGTGAAGATTGGCAATTTAATCCTGATATGTCAGTTTATCCACAAAATGAAGATGGAAGTTATTCTAAAGAAGCTTTGTTTATGAGTTTTTTAAAATCATATGGTAGCGGACAACCTGTTGAGAGTCCAAAAACCACACTTAATCCAAAAGTAGAAGCTTACAATAGGGCTATGGCTAAAGAAAGTTTTAATGGTGATAGCGTTGCTTTAAATGACATTATGACAGGCAAAGTTGATTTTGCAAGTTTATTAAAAGGCTATGCACAAGATGGCTGGCTTGATGCAGATATATATGCAATGGATAAAGGAGTTGCTTGGCAAAATGCAAGCATAGGTTATGGTGGAGCTTTGTTTGATAATCAGTTTAATCGAGCAAAAGCTAATGGCTGGAAAGCAAGCAGTGAAAGTATAAATTCTTATGTTGGATCTATAATGGATAGATTAAATAATCTTATAGGACAAATTAGGGTTTAGAAAAAACTTTCGATTTTTTCTTGCATTATCTTAGCATCATTGATACGATTGACTTCATCTCTAAAGGCTGAAGCGTCTTTATGCCCTTTAGAATACTCGTGTAAATGCTTGCGAAATATACTTACGCCTTGATCTTTGTAGTGTTTTATCATTTCATCAAAATGTGTGAGTATGATTTGTTTTTTTAAATTTGTATCTACACTTTTACCGCTTTTGATTTCATAAAATATCCAAGGATTTCCTATGCTTGCACGCCCTATCATGAGTCCATCGCATTTTGTGATTTTATAAACTTCTTTAGCGTTTTGTGCGTTAATATCGCCATTTGCAATCACAGGAATTTTCACGCTCGCTTTAGCACTAGCAATGGATTCATAATCGGCTTTTCCGCTATAAAGCTGTTTTCTTGTGCGTCCGTGGATACTTATAAAATCCACCCCCAAGCTTTCGCAAATTTTAGCCATTTTTTCAGGATATTTTTCATTAAATCCTAGTCGAAATTTCACACTTGTAAGGCTTTTTTTATTGTTTTCTTTAATCACTCCTACAAGATTTTTAAAAAGCTCTAAATTTTCTAGCAAAGCACTGCCAGCACATTGTTTAACAACTTTATTTACAGGGCAACCGCAATTAAAATCGATCCCATCTACAAAATCCATTTCATTTAGCATTTGCACTGCTTTTTTTAACACTTCTTTATCTCCACCTGCAATTTGGACTATATAGGGATTTTCTAATTCAGCTCTTTCTAGCATATGTAAAGTTTTAGAACTTTCATAAACTAAGGCATTAGAACTTATCATTTCACTTATGGTAATATCAGCACCAAATTTTTTTACTACATTACGAAAAGGCAGATCTGAAAAACCTGCCATAGGGGCTAAAAACAAGGGTTTTTTGCTAAAATCTATCATTGTATGAGTTGGTTTAGATCGATTTTGATATTTTTTTCACGCAAGGCTAAAAAGGCTTTAAAATTATTAAATTTCTTATCATCATTGTGAATTTGCTCTCTTAACTCATCTAAAAGTCCAAATTCAGCTAAAAGATATAAATACGCTCTTAAAGCTTCGCTTTTTTCATTTTTAATTTTGTTAAAAATTCCTAAAATAGCATCAGGATTTAAAAGTTTAGTACTTAGTTTTGCTGCGTTAAGATAGTCTTTTTCGCTTAATATGTTGTGTGAAAGTAAAACTTCGTATTCTGCTGCACTAAGTTCTAAATTTCCTTCTTTAAAACGCTTGATAAGTGTGAGAACTTCAGAAGGCTTTTTAGGGATTTTTACATTTTTAATTTGCTCATAACTAGCTTTTTCTATAAGAGTGTTAAAAGCAATTTCTTCAAATTCATCTTTGATTTCATTAAGGTTTTTAAGTTTGTTATAGGCATAATTTGCATCGTTTTTGAGATGATTTTTTTCATTTTGCAAATATAAAACATTGTTATTTTCGAGTTTAAATTTGCTAAGGTTAAAAAATTCGTTTTTATTTAAACCATCAATAAGATCTAAAATTTCGTTGATTTTATTTGAGTGTGGAATTTTTTCATGTGTTTTTATGGTTTTAAAAAGTTGTGCTACAGCTCTAAATTCTTTTGTTTGAAAAGTGGTTTTAAGATCTTTTTCAAGGAGTAAATCTTGAGTATAAGCTTCAAATTTAGCTGCATCTTTAAAAAAATGCTTAAATTTTAAATAACACAAAAATCCATAAAATGCTATGTGTAAAACGGCTAAAATCATATAAATAAATAAAGGAATAACAAGCCATATCATAATAGGTAGTTCAAAGGTATAAGTGCTGATATTTAGAGTATAGCTTCCTAGTTCTAGATGCCAAGCAAAGGCAAAAATAAGTGCTATATAAATAAAACTTGCAAGTAAGAAGAGTTTAATTTTCATATTTTTTTCCTTGTTCTGCAATTTGACGGCAAGTGATACAATATCTTGCGTGAGGTTTGACTTTTAGTCTTTGAGAGTCGATTTCATCATCGCAAGATTCGCAAATTCCATAAGTACCGTTTTTGATTTTATCTAAAGAATCTTCGATTTCTATAAGTTCTTCTTTGAGATTGGTGCTGATAGTAAAGTCAATTTGAGAGCCTGTTTCTATGACAGAAAAATCTACACTATCGCTTGGGACGCTATTTTGAAGAGCTTCGATTTCATTTGAATTGCTTTGCAAATTTTCTAAGATGGCTTTTTTTCTTTCTTCTAAAATATTTTTGAAATTTTGTATTTCATTTTTTTTCATTTTAAAACTTTCTATTTGTGATAAGGGTGATTGTTGTTGATGCAAAATGCACGATAAATTTGTTCTAAAAGTAAGGTTTTAACAAATTGATGTGCTAAAGTAAGTTTGCTTAATGATAGTCTAAAATCCAAACTTTGATTAAATTCTTCTCTTAAACCATAAGCACCGCCTATAAAAAAACTTAATTCATTTTTATCTTGGATGAGTTTTGCAAATTCTATACTTGTAAGTTCTTTTCCTCTTTCATCAAGAGTGATACAATAGCCTTTTTTATAAGGCATAAAAGCTTCTTCATAGCTTTTTTTTGCTTCTATGGCATTTAAATTTTGAGCTAAGGCTATTTTTTTATTAAAAACATTTATTTCTTTTAAAGTGGCGTATTTGGAGATGAGTTTAGAGTATTTCTCACTCCAAGTTTTAAATTCATCACTTTTTTGAATACAAAAGATATTAACTTGCAAATTATTTTCCACTAAAAAATTTTAGTACATCGCTAAGATATTGTTTTTGTTCTCCTCTTTCAACTATGGCATCTATAAGTCCATGTTCTAACAAGAACTCTGCTTTTTGAAAACCTTCAGGTAAATCTGCTCCTATGGTTTGTTTAATAACTCTTGCACCAGCAAAACCTACTAAAGCTTCAGGTTCAGCGATGATTAAATCTCCAAGCCAAGCAAAAGAAGCACTTACCCCACCCATAGTAGGATCAGTTAAAATGCTAATATAAGGAAGTTTTTCTTTGCTAAGAAGTTTAAGTGCGGCGCTAGTTTTGCTCATTTGCATTAAAGAATAAGTACTTTCTTGCATTCTAGCTCCACCACTTGCACTTACGATGACAAGGGGGGTTTTACTTGTGATGGCTCTTTGTATAGCTCTAACGATTTTTTCTCCTTCAACAGAACCTAAAGATCCGCCCATAAAAGAAAAATCAAATACAACAAGTTGGGTTTTTAAACCATTGATTTCACATTCTCCACTGATGACAGAACTTTTTCTACCTGTTTTACTTTCACCTTCGCTAAGGCGTTTTTTATAGGATTTGCTATCAACAAATTTTAAAGGATCTATAGCTTCTAAATTTGCATCATACTCAATAAAACTGCCTTCATCACTTAAAAGTTTAATACGTTCATCAGCTGAAATTCTCATGTGATAATTACATTTAGGACAAACATTAAAACAAGATTCTATTTCTTTATAATACATCAAAGCATGACAACTTTGGCATTTTACCCAGTGATTTGGAGCTTCTTTAATACTAGGTTGTTGTCTTCTTATTTTTGAAAAAATATCTGCAAAATTCATATATTCACCTAATTATTTTTTAAAAATTCTAAGATTATATCAAAAATTTTCTTGTCTTGGCTTAGGAGAAGGAAATTTTCATTTTTTTCTATATATAAATTTTGATGAATTGTTAAAGCAGCTACTGTATCAAAAATTCGTGTTTTTCCAAGAATTAATACAAAACTAAAATACGAAGCATAAGCGAGACTTAAGGCTGTTGCACCCAAAGAGCGAAATTTTAATTGATTTTTTGTTAAAAAATCGAGAAGCTCTGGATAAAGTGAAATTTTTTCAACTATACCTATTTTAGAAAATAGATTAGGTGTTAAGGGTGAGTATTTTGGATCGGAAAGATTGGATTTAAAAGCTTGATTGTTATTAAAAGCAAAAATTTCTTGACTGACAAGATTGCAAACAAAAGCGCTTTTTGCCTGATCTTTTTCCATGAGAGCTACAGAAGTTCCATAAAATGGTATTTTAGAAACAAAATTTGAACTTCCATCCAAAGGATCAAGAATCATTTGTTTTGGGCTAGCTTTTCCGATCAATCCGCTTTCTTCAGAAAAAATTTGTCCAAAACAACTAAGATATTTTATGAAAATTTGTTCACATTTTAAGTCAAGCTCATAGCCTTGATTTTTATCATAGCCTAATTTAGAGCAAAGTTTAAGATCATTTTGTGGGATATTGTTTAGATACTTGCGTATTTGCAAATTTGCATTCAAGCAAGCATCTAAAAATTCTTTCATTAAAAGCGTGTTCCAAGATTAAATTCAAAACTATTAGTATCATCACCTTTTTTATCATTAAGAGGTTTGGCAAATACAAGCTGTAAAGGTCCAATTGGTGTAATCCATTCAATGCCTATACCTGTACTCATTCTTTTTATTTCATCTAAATTTTTACGTCCTATCATACCATAATCAAAAAACACGCTACCACGAAGTTTGATTCTATCAATCAAAGGAAAACTAAGTTCTACGGAATTGGCAAAAGCTATGGTTCCGCCTACTTCATCTCCCCATTGATTTTTGGGGCTTACCGTTCTGCTTTCAAAACCGCGTATCGATCTAATACCACCTAAATAAATTCTTTGATTAATTGGCAAATAGCCTTCATCCCATACTTTATAAAAACTCGCTTTATAGCGATAAATAAGATCATATCCTATATAGTCTTGCAAACCTTGATAAAAGTTAAATTTAGAGCTTGATGAAATAAATTCTTGATCTCCGCCAAGTCCAGCGTATTCTAAACTAGTTGAAGCAATGATACCTGATCGTGGCAGATAATAATCATCTGTATTGTTAAAGGTGATTGCTGGAGTTATAGAGCTTTTAATACTTTTGCCAAGTTCATATCCTGTTCTTAAAAGAGTTGGACTTAAGTGATATATATCGCTTTGTTCAAGATTATAAGTTAAGCTTACATTATAGTATCTTGCAAATTGGCGTCCAACTGTTATATCAAAGCCGTAATTTTTTTCTGAATAATTATCCCATTCATAGTCATTTGAATAAAGTGTTCCACCCAGACTATATTGACTATCAAGAACGCGTGGATTTATGAGACTAATCCTTCCTGATAAGGTATCATCGCTTTTATCTACGCTTACAGAACTTTTTATTCCTGAACCAAAGATATTTGTATCTGATAAAGAAGCGTTAAGCAAAATACCATCGCTTGATCCATAGCCAATGCCTCCAGAAATAGCTCCTGTAGAAGCTTCTTTAACATCAACAATCAAATCAATATGTGTATCATCAACTTTTTCTTCTTTGATATTTACATCGTCAAAATAAGAAGTTCTTTTTAAAGCATTTTTTGACTCGCTTAAGTCTGTTCTATTGTATAAATTACCTTCTGTTATATATAATTCTCGGCGTATGACGCGATCTACAGTACGTGAATTTCCTGAAATAATAACATTTCTTATATAAACTTTATCATGAGGGATTACTTTAAATACAACGGTGGCTTCTTGAGTTTGATCATTTTTTTGAATATCAGGATAGACTTCTACAAACGCATAACCCAAATCAGCACTTTGTGTTTCTATGGTTTTAACATCTTTTCTAATGTCTTCGATATTGATAGTTTTGCCAGTGCTTGATCTTAAATCTTTTACGGTTTGTGCATTTTGCTTATCATCAAATAAAGGATTTTCTATGCTTATACTTTTAATTTTATAAGGCTTTCCTTCTTTGATAAAATAAGTCAAATTTGCTTGATAAGTATCTGTGTAGGTTTTAAGATAAGGCGAGGATACTTGAACATCTAAATATCCTTTTTTCATATATTCATCAGCAATTCTTGAACTATCGTTACTAAGTTCAAAAACTTTTAATTTTCCATCATTGCGTCCCCACATCCATCCCATAAATTCTTTTTCTTTGTTAACAACAGCAGGTTCTATATCAGAATATGAAAATTTCTTGGCTCCACTTAAATGAACATTATCAATAATGATATTTTCGCCACGATTTACTATAAATTCAAGCTCTAGTCCATCAGTATTTTCTAAAGTCTTTTTTTTGTATTCTACAATAGTATCAAAATAACTTTTTGCTTCATAATAAGCTTTAATGCGTTCAATAGCTTCTTTTATACTTCCTTCATCAAGTAGTGTGCCTCTTTTAATCCCTAAAATACTTTCAACTTGTTTTCTATCATTTGAAGCTATACCTGTGATAGTAACCTTTGCTATAGTTGGTTTTTCAGTAACTATAATTTCTAAAATTCCATTGTTATTATCTACCGCGATATTTTCAAAATAATTTTGTTTATAAAGATTAAGAATAGCAGTGTTGATTTTTGCAGGATTTATTTCCTCGCCTATTTTAAGCCCTGTAATATTCATGGCACTTGTATTTGATAAGTGGTTTAATCCGATAAATTTAATATCTTTAATGGTTGCTGCATTGGCTATAGCAACTAAAGCACAAATACTAATAAGATGTTTTTTCATTGATTTTTTACCTAAAGCTTTATTAAAAGCTGTATAATAGCAAAAAAAATTTAATAAAAAAACTAAGGTAGAAAGTATGAAAATAGCAATTATAGGGCTTGGGCTTATGGGTGGATCTTTAGGGCTTTGTTTGAAAGAAAATAAGCTTATTTCTTGTGTTTATGGTATGGATTTAAGTAAAGAAAATGAAAAAGATGCCCTGCGATTAGGTCTTATTCATGAGCTTATAGAATTTAAAGATTTAGCTTTATGTGATATGATTTTTGTCGCAACTCCTGTTAATGCTATTATAGAAATTTTGCAAAAGTTAGTTGATTTGCCTTCTAATGTAACAATTATAGAGCTTGGAAGTACAAAAAGAAAAATTATAGAAAGTTTGCCTAAGAATTTAATCAAACAAACTCTTTTTGCTCATCCTATGACAGGAACTGAAAATTCAGGCCCAAAAGCGGCTTTTAAAGAGCTTTATAAAGATGCAGTTTGTGTTCTTTGTGATAGTGAAATAGCTGATGACTTGCATCAAAAACGAGCAGTGGAAATTTTTTCTCATTTAGGGATGAAAATTGTTTTTATGGATAGTAAAGCCCATGATCATCATGCTGCTATTATTTCTCATTTGCCTCATGTTATAAGTTTTTCTTTGGCAAATTTTGTAATGAAAGAAGAGGATAAAAGAAATATTGTTCATTTAGCTGGAGGATCTTTTAAAGGTATGAGCAGAATTGCCAAATCATCGCCACAAATGTGGGAAAGTATTTTTTTACAAAATAAAGATAATTTATTAAGTTCTATTGATTTTTTTCAACAAGAATTAGAGAGATGTAAACAAATGATACAATTAGACAAAAATGATGAATTAAGAGAATGGATGAAACAGGCTAATACTCTAAGAGAAATTTTATAAATTTGCTAGATATTTACTGAAAATATAATACAATTTATACTAAAAACAACAAAAACGTTGAAAATTTTTAAGGAAGGTTATGGCAAAAAGAAAAGGCAAAACTTATTTATCTGTTTTAATTTTAGTTTTAATAGCAATTTTGATTTTTTTTATTTCAAGATTAAGTATTTTTGAAAAAAATCCTCCTCAAATTTTAATGCCAGATGTTGTATATACTGATCTTAAAAAACCTATTTTAGTGCATGTTAAAGATGATGAAAGTTCTATCAAAAATGTACAAATTATATTGCATAAAGACGACAATACTAGTGCAATGATTATAGCAGATGAAAAGATTTCTAATTTAAAAGATATTACCTTACAAGTTGCTTTGCCAAAATTTGGTTACAAAGAAAATGTAAAATCTTTTGTTTTAGAGGTGATAGCTAAAGATTCTAGTTTTTGGAATTTTTTTAGTGGCAATGAAGCAAGAAAACAAATTGCGGTATTAGTAGATAATACGGCTCCAAAAATCAATATCATAAGCAATTCTTACCAAATCGAGCAAGGCGGTGCTGGGGCAGTTGTTTTTAAGGCCGATGATGCTAATTTAGATAAGGTGTATATAGAAACAAATAAAGGTAAAATCTTTAAAGTTACACCTTATGTAAAAGAAGGGTATTATGCGGCTTTGATTGCTTGGGATGCAAGAGATGAGGAATTTCGCGCATTTGTTATCGCTACGGATAAAGCGGGAAATATTTCAAAAGAACGTATAAGGTATTATTTTGTTAATCGTAAATATCGTGTTTCAAATATTAATTTAACGGATAAATTTTTAGATGGAAAGATTGAGAATTTAGCCAATCAATACGCTCCAAAAGATAATAATCTCAATCGTTATGAAAAATTTAAGTTTGTCAATGAAACTTTAAGAAATAGCAATGAAGAACTTATCCATGAAATCACTTCAAAAGTACCTGAGGAAAAAATTGATAATTTTGATTTGAATTTATTTTTACCTCTTAAAAATGGTATGAAAGTAGCGGATTTTGCTGATCATAGGTATTATTCTTATAATGGGCAATTTGTGAGTGATTCTTATCATATGGGGCTTGATCTAGCAAGCGTAGCACAAGCTCCTATCATAAGCAATAACGCAGGCAAGGTTGTTTTTGCTGCTGAAAATGGAATTTATGGTTTAAATTTAATTGTTTATCATGGTTTTGGAGTATATAGTCTTTATGGGCACTGTTCTTCTAAAAATGTTGATTTAGATGAAATGATTAATAAACAAAGCATTATAGGCAAAACAGGAACAAGTGGTTTAGCCTTAGGTGATCATTTGCATTTTGGAGTTTTGGTTCAAGGAGTTGAAACGCGTCCTGAACAATGGCAAGATAAAAAATGGATAGAAAATAATATTTACAATGTTTTAAATGATGGTAAAAAGATAATTTTAGGAAAAAATTAATGAAACAATTAACTTTAGCAAAAACTGTCAAAGGCGTAGGTATAGGACTTCATAAGGGTGAACCCATAGAAATTACTTTAGAGCCTTTAGAAGCAAATAGTGGTATAGTATTTTTTAGAAGCGATCTTAATGCAAGCTATAAGGCAAGTCCTGAAAATGTGATCAATACTCAAATGGCAACTGTTTTAGGAGATGATCGTGGATTTATTTCTACAATAGAGCATTTAATGAGTGCGATTAATGCTTATGGAATCGATAATGTACGCATAGTTTTAAATGCAAATGAAGCTCCTGTTATGGATGGATCAAGTATTAGTTTTTGTATGATGCTTGATGAAGCAGGGGTAAAAGAACTTGATGCGCCTAAAAAAATTATGGTAATTAAAAAGCCTATAGAAGTAAGAGATGGTAATAAATTTGTGCGTTTAACTCCTACTAAAGAACCCCGTATTAATTACACAATTAAATTTGACAATGCTGTTATAGGTGAACAAAGTTACAATTTTGAATTCAGCAAAAAAAATTATATAGAAAACATAGCAAGGGCTAGAACTTTTGGTTTTTTAAAAGATGTTCAAGCTCTTAGGAGTATGAATTTAGCACTAGGTGGAAGTTTAGAAAATACTATAGTGGTAGATGAAAATCGTATTTTAAATCCTGAGGGTTTGCGTTTCAAAGATGAGTTTGTAAGACATAAAATTTTAGATGCAATTGGAGATTTAACCTTACTTGGATATCGTGTTTTTGGAGATTATACTTCATATGCTGGGAGTCATCATTTAAATCATTTGCTTACTAAAGAAGTTTTAAAAGATAAAGATGCTTATGAAATTGTAAGCCTTGAAAAAACAACCCAAAAAGCTTATGAAAAGGTATTTGCATAAAAACCTCTCTTTTGCTTAATGCCTTATCTAAGCCTTTAATGATCGGAATTTATCAAGATGATGAACTTATAAAAACTTATAAAAGTGAAGAAAAAGCAAGCGAATTTTTACCAAAAATTTTAGATGAATTGCTTAAAGAATATGATTTTACAAGTTTAATTTATGCTAATGGTCCAGGTTCTTATATGGGGATTAAAATTTCTTATGTAAGTTTGAGTACTTTAAGTATAGTAAAAAATATTCCTTTATTTGCGGTGAGTGCTTTTGAATTAAATGGCTATAAACCCATAAGTGCAAATAAAAATTTTTGTTTTGTATATAAGGAAGGTGAAATTTGCTTAGAACAAAATATCCCAGCAGAGTTTTTTTTACCAAAAAATTTACAAGAGCTTAAACTAAATAATGATAATCTTCCCTTTTATTTTTTAGATGCAATTTAGGATGAAATTTGAAAATTTTAGTTCCCGCTACGAGTGCGAATTTAGGGCCAGGTTTTGATTGTTTAGGACTTAGTTTAAAGCTTTTTAATGAAACTCAAATCCAAAAATCAGGTGTTTTTAGCATCAGTATTGGAGGTGAGGGCAGTGATAATATTTTTCTTAAAAAAAACAATATATTTGTAAATATTTTTTATGAAATTTATGAAAAACTAAGTGGAAAAAAAGATAATTTTCGTTTTATTTTTCAAAATAACATTTCTCTTTCAAGAGGGTTAGGAAGCTCTTCAGCTGTGATTGTTGGAGCTATTGCCAGTGCTTATTATATGAGTGGATTTAAGGTAGAAAAAGAACGTATTTTAGATGAAGCTTTAATTTATGAAAACCATCCAGATAATATCGCTCCAGCTACTCTTGGTGGTTTTGTGTGTTCTTTGGTTGAAAAAAATAAAGTTTATAGTATCAAAAAAGAGATTGATAAAGATTTAGCTGCTGTGGTTGTGATCCCAAATTTGGCAATGAGTACGGAACAATCACGCCAAGCTTTGGCTAAAAATTTAAGTTTTAATGATGCGGTTTTCAACCTTTCTCATGCTTCATTTTTAACCGCTTGTTTTTTGGAGAAAAAATATGAATTTTTAAAATTTGCAAGTCAAGATAAGCTCCATGAAATCAATCGTATGAAAAACTTACCGGAGCTTTTTGAAGTGCAAAAATTTGCTTTAGAAAATAAAGCTTTAATGAGCACACTTTCAGGTTCGGGATCGAGCTTTTTTTCTTTAGCTTTCAAAGATGATGCTTTAGCTTTGGCAAAGAAAATGCAAACAAAATTTAAAGATTTTCGTGTGCAATATTTAGAATTTGATGATAATGGCTTTGAAATTTGCTAAAAAATATAAAAAAAAGATATAATTTTGAAAAAGCATATACCAATTAGAATGTGCATAGTGTGTAAAAACCGCTTTGAGCAAAATATGTTATTTAGATTTAAAGTTGTTTTAGGAGATATTGTGCCTAAAGCAGAACATGGAAGAAGCGGATATTTATGTCAAAATTGTATTGAGAAAGAAGATAAAATCTTACAAAAAGCATTTTCTAAAATATGTAAAAATTTAAATACTAAAATTACTCAGCAAGGACTTAAGGAGATATTTTTAAATGGCAAAGATTAGAATTCATGAAATCGCAAAAGAATTAGGTTATGATAGTAAGGAAATTATTGAAAAGGCAAATGAATTGGGGCTTGGAATTAAAACAGCATCAAATGCTGTAGAACCTGAGATTGCAGCAGCTATTTATGAGTATATACAAACAAGAGAAATTCCAGAAGCTTTTAAGAAAAATATCAAAACTCCTACGGCAAAAAAGCCTAAAAAAGAAAATATAAAAGAACAAGAAAAGCTAAATGAATCTGAAAAAAAAGAACCTAAAAAAGAAGAAAAGCTTAAACAAGAAGTTAAAAAAGAAGAATTAAAAGTTGAAAAAGAAAATGCAAAAGAGGAAGAAAAACAAGAAATTATTGATGCTCATAAGCCACAAAGCCTTGCTAGTGCAACTTTAGCCAAAAGACGCGGACTTGTCATTGTTAAAAAGAAAAAAGACGAAGAAGAAATTCAAGTTAAAAAAGAAGAAGTAAAAAATTCAAATGATATATCTATCAATAATGAAGATCGCTTAAGTTTAAAAACCATGTTTTCAAATGCTGATGAGAGTTTGAAGAAAAAGAAAAAAGAAAAAAAATCTTTTGTTGCGAGTAAAAAAGAAAGTACCGAAAAAATGAATTTTTTAGATGAACATGATTTTGGTGATATTTCTTTAGATGATGAAGATGAGGTAGTGTTACCTGATTTTAGTGTAAAAGAACAAGAAAAACCACAAAATATTAATAAAAAACAACCTAATTTTATAAGACAAGCTGTTGGAAATTCTGCGGGTTTTGGGCTTGAAGGTGGAATTCAAAGAAGAAGTCGTAAAAAACCACCTAAAAAGATTGAAAAAAAGGAAGTAGAAGAAGTAAGTAGTGTTTCTATTTCTAAAGAAATTCGTGTGTATGAATTCGCTGATAAGATAGGAAAAAGCACTAGTGAAGTGATTTCAAAACTTTTCATGCTTGGAATGATGACAACAAAAAATGATTTCTTAGATGAAGATGCGATTGAAATTTTGGCTGCTGAATTTGGTATAGAGATCAATATCATTAACGAGGCTGATGAGTTTGATTATGTAAAAGACTATGAAGAAGAGACTGATGAAAAAGATTTAGTGACTAGAGCACCTGTGATTACCATCATGGGGCATGTTGATCATGGTAAAACTTCTTTGCTAGATTATATCAGAAAATCACGCGTTGCAAGTGGTGAAGCAGGGGGTATTACTCAGCACGTGGGTGCTTATATGGTAGAAAAAAATGGACGTAAAATTACTTTTATCGATACCCCAGGTCACGAAGCTTTTACTGCTATGCGTGCAAGGGGTGCAAGTATCACTGATATTGTAATCATTGTTGTGGCCGCAGATGATGGGGTAAAACCACAAACCAAAGAAGCGATAAATCATGCTAAAGCAGCAGGTGTGCCTATTATTATCGCTATTAACAAAATGGATAAAGAAGCAGCAAATCCTGATATGGTAAAAACTCAACTCGCAGAAATGGAAATTATGCCAGTAGAATGGGGCGGATCTTATGAATTTGTAGGAGTTTCGGCTAAAACAGGAATGGGGATTGAAGATTTGCTTGAAATTGTGCTTTTACAAGCTGATATTTTAGAACTTAAAGCCAATCCAAAAAGTTTTGCTAAAGCAAGCATTATAGAAAGTTCTGTGCAAAAAGGGCGTGGTGCAGTAGCTACTATCATCGTGCAAAATGGAACACTTACTGTAGGAAGTACTGTGGTTGCAGGCGAGGCTTATGGAAAAGTGCGTGCGATGAGCGATGATCAAGGTAAAGCTTTAAAAGAAATCAAACCAGGTGAATGTGGGGTTATCGTAGGACTTAGTGAAGTAGCAGATGCAGGTGAAATTTTAATTGCAGTAAAAACAGATAAAGAAGCAAGAGAATACGCTAATAAACGCCACGAATACAATCGCCAAAAAGAACTTAGCAAATCCACTAAAGTTAGCATTGATGAGCTTGGAGCTAAGATCAAAGAAGGTAATCTAAAAGCCTTGCCTGTTATTTTAAAAGCTGATGTGCAAGGATCTTTAGAAGCTTTAAAAGCAAGTTTAGAAAAACTTAGAAATGATGAAATTAAAGTTAATATCATTCATAGCGGGGTAGGAGGGATCACACAAAGTGATATAGAGCTTGCAAGTGCGAGTGAAAACTCTATAGTGCTAGGTTTTAACATACGCCCAACAGGGGAAGTTAAAGAGCGTGCTAAGGATAAAGGTGTAGAAATTAAAACCTATAATGTGATTTATAATCTTTTAGATGATGTAAAAGCCTTACTTGGTGGTATGATGAGCCCGATTATTTCTGAAGAGCAATTAGGACAAGCAGAGATTAGACAAGTGATCAATGTACCAAAAATCGGACAAATCGCAGGTTGTATGGTAACTGAAGGGGTGATTAACCGTGGAGCCAAAATTCGCCTTATTCGTGATGGAGTTGTGGTTTATGAAGGCAATGTAAGTTCGCTTAAACGCTTTAAAGATGATGTTAAAGAAGTGGCAAAAGGCTATGAGTGTGGCGTAGGTATAGAAGGGTGTGATGATATGAGAATGGGTGATTATATAGAAAGCTATAAAGAAGTAGAGGAACAAGCAAGTCTATGAACCCAAGTGAGATTAAAAAACTACGCACCGAAAGTATCTTAAAAGAGCTAATCCCTGAAGCTTTAGCAAATTTAGATGATGAAAATTTGAAAAATTTGTGTGTAGTGGATGTAGAGTGCAAAAAAGGCAGATATGATGCTTTTGTGTATCTTGATAAGATGTTTTTTAATGTCCATGAGCAAGAAAAAATTTTATCTTCTTTAAAAAAGGCAAGTAGAGCTTTGCAAAATTACTGCATGAGTGAGCAGGGCTGGTATAGGTGTCCGAATTTTCATTTTAAATTTGATGATAGGCTTGAGTATCAAAACCATATGGATGCACTTTTTGAAAAAATAAAAAAGGATAAAAATGAATCTTGAAGCCCTTTGCAAAGAAGCAGAACTTAGCTTTTATGATGATGAGCTAGTAAGTGAAAATGGCAGAAAAATTTATAGAATTTATGTGCAAAAAGAAGGTGGGGTAAATCTTGATGATTGTGCAAGGCTTAGTGAAATTTTATCGCCTATTTTTGATGTAGAGTCACCTGTAAATGGGGAGTATTTTTTAGAAGTATCTTCACCAGGACTTGAAAGAAAACTTAGTAAGATAGAACACTTTGCTAAAAGTATAGGTGAACTTGTGAAGATTGCAACCAATGAAAAAGAAAAATTCGAAGCAAAAATCATTGCTGTAGATGATGAAAATATCACTTTAGAAAATTTAGAAAATAAAGAAAAAACTACTATAAATTTTAATGATATAAAAAAAGCTAGAACCTTTGTGGAGTGGTAAGAAATCTAAATATGATTTAAAAATAGCATAATTTAAGGATTTGGTAATGTGGAATTTAGATGAAAAAAAATTACAAGAAATGCTTGATGGCTTTTTAAAATTTCAAGAAGTATGGACTTTAGAAAAAGTTAAAAATATGACTCTTGAAGAATATACTAACATTAAAAAAGATAATCCAAATAGAGATGATTTTACTTTTTGGATAGAAAGCAAATTGGATAATCTAGGAAGTATTTGGGGTGGCTCAGCTTTTAAATTTGGTATATATAGAAGAAATGATGAAAGTCAGAAAGAATCTTCTAGCGGTAGATTATATAGTCAAAATTATGCTTGGATTGCTAAATATGGCAATAATGAAAATGAAGCATTTAATAATATCAAAGAAAAAATCATACAAATAATACAAGCAAGTCAAGATAATAATTTAAAAGCTATAGAAAAAATAGATTTTGGGGATGCAATTAAATGGAAAATAGCTTTTCATTATCAAGATGTAAAGAATATAAAAATAGTTAATATTTTTTCTAAAAATGTTTTAGATTTAATATCTTTGAATGAATTTAAAGAAAAATTAAAAATATATCAAATACATAAAAAATTATTAGAGAATAAAAATTTATCATTAGTTAAAATGATAGAAAATATAGCTATTCCTTTATGGAATAAATATGGCATGGATAGTCAAAATTATATAGATAAAATGAAAAATTTATTTAGTGAATATTTAAATAAAAAGAAATTAGATAAAAATACTATAAATAAATATATTCAAGTTATAGAAAATATATCAAATTATAGAAAATATATCAAAAGAATTTTTAAAAGAAAATCTATATAGTTGTGATTTATTTAGTTTTGATCAAAATATAAATAAATTAAATAAAAATGAAGAATTTAAGTTAAAAAACAGCAATGGAAACAATATGTATTCTAGTGCATTGAATTATTATAGGGCTTTTTTGATTGATTATTATGAACAAGATATTTTTATAACTGAAAGAGTGCAATCTGAGGAATCAAATATGAAAATTATACCCTTAAATCAAATTCTTTATGGACCTCCAGGGACAGGAAAGACTTATCATACTATAGATAAAGCTTTGGAAATTTTGGGCGAAAATTTAGAAAGTAGAGATGATAAAAAAGCCAAATTTGATGGGTATGTAAAAAATGGACAAATAGTATTTACTACTTTTCATCAAAGCTATGGATATGAAGAATTTGTAGAAGGCATAAAGCCTGTGATGAATAATAAAGCAAATTCTCAAGAAATACAATATGAAATAAAAGATGGAATTTTTAAAGAACTTTGCGAAAAAGCTTTGGATAATTATGGGAATAGTATCTTAAATGCAGATGAGTTGAATAAAAAAATAGAATTAAAAGAAAAGGTTGAAAATTTTTTAAATTGGCTTTTGGAAACAAATGAGCCTATTGGTAAAACAAAGGGTGGAAATTTCTTTGTTGTTGAAATTGATAATAAAACAATTGTGATTTATAGTGAAGGCGTAGAGAGATTCGATGGAATTTTTAATTTAAATTTATCTATATTTATGGAGTTATTAAAATGCAAAGATGAATTTAACAATGCTACTGAAATGTTTAAAAAGGTATTTAATAGAGGTTATGCTGATAGAGCTCATACTTATTACTTTAATTTAGTGAAAAAATTTAAAGCATATGAAAAACAATTAACCGCAAAGATTGAAAATAATAAAAACAATGATAATTCTTTAAAACCTTATATAATCATCATAGATGAAATCAATCGTGGTAATGTAAGTAAGATTTTTGGTGAGCTTATAACCTTGATAGAACCTAGTAAAAGGATAGGTGAAAAAGAAGAGTTAAAAGTGACTTTGCCTTATAGCGGTGAAAAATTTGGAGTGCCTAAAAATGTTTATATCATAGGCACTATGAATACAGCCGATAGAAGCATAACTTCTCTTGATACAGCTTTAAGAAGACGCTTTGAATTTATTGAGATGATGCCTGATGTGAGCAAATTATCTATGGATTGCGAAGGTATTAATTTACAAGAATTATTAAAAGCTATAAACACTCGTATAGAATATTTACTAGATAGAGAAAAAACCATAGGACACGCATTTTTTATAGGTGTTGAAAATTTAAATGATTTAAAAAGTATTTTTCAAAACAAAATTATCCCGCTTTTGCAAGAGTATTTTTATAATGATTATGCTTTGATTAATGCGGTTTTAAATGATAATGGTATGATTTTTAAAGATAAAAAAGATGATAAATATCTTCAAAAAATAAAAAATCTAGATAGTGTTAATAGCGAGAGAAGTATTTATAATATTGCTTCATTTGATGATAAAATTTGGGATAAAATAGAAATATATCAAGCAATTTATAATGATGAAATAGCAAATAAATTAAAAAACGAAAATGAATAGCACTTTTTCCATCATCGAATACCAAGCTTTTTCTAAAGAAGATTTAAAAGAAATTTTCAAAGAAAAGGCCGAAGGGTTTTATAAAGAGCTAGAAGACTTTGCAAAAAATAATGAAAGTCTTTTAGGCTTTAAAAACAAAAATACCTTAAAAGCTAAAAATTATGTCGGCATTATACAGACTAAAAGCGGGGTTTTGGAGATTTTGCCAAAATGCACGAATTTAGATAGTTATAAAAAAGAAGATAGTTCTTCAAATCACGACAAAGAAAAACTAAAAAGATGTTATGAATTAGACAATATTTCTAAAAATAATGATTTTTATGAAAAAGATTTTAAATTTAATCCTAAAAATCTTTTGATAAATATGCTAAAAACCTTAAAAAACTCCCCCTTTAAAAAATCGCAAATTTCATCTTTGCAAAGTTCTAAAATTCCTTTATTTGAAGTGTTTATCACTATGTTTTTAGATGAATTTGATAGCGTATATAAAAAAGGCTTGATGAGATCTTATCTAAGTTGCGAAGAAAATAGGGCTTTTTTGAAGGGAAAATTACTATTTAACGAACATATCAAGCAAAATTTGATACACAAAGAAAGATTTTTTACAAGCAATGATGAGTTTGTTTTAGATATAGCACCCAATCGTTTGATAAAATCAACGCTAAATTTTTTAAAATCCAAAACAAGTTTGAATAAATTTAGACTTATAAAAGCCATGCAAATGCTTGATGAGGTAGAATTTTCTAAAAATTATGAAAAAGATTTTAGTTATAAAATTTCAAGACATTTTGATTATTATGAAAACTTGCTTTTGTGGTGTAAAATTTTCTTAAAAAATGAAAGTTTTATGCCTTATCATGGTAAAAATGAAGCTTTTGCCTTGCTTTTTCCTATGGAAAAAATTTTTGAAGATTATGTAGCTTATATGCTAAAAAAAGTAAATCCAACTCAAGATATTAAAGTCCAAAACAGTGGAAAGTATTTAATCTCAAAAAATGATGAAAATTGTTTCATGCTAAAGCCTGATTTATATATAAAAAATAAAATGATCCTAGATACCAAATGGAAAATTCCAAATGATAGTGAAGATGAGAAAAAAGAGGGTATAACACAAAGCGATTTGTATCAAATGTTTGCTTATGCTTGCAAATTTAAAATTTATGATATTAAACTTGTGTATCCTTTATGTGAAAAAACTCAAGATTTACAAAGAAAAATCGCAGAAAAATTTTTTGTTTTTAAGGCAAGCGAACATTTGTATTTTAAAGAACAAGGGCAAAAAGATATAAAAGTGCAAGTGTGTTTTGCACCTTTACCTTTTTAAAAATTTGCCTATCAAATGCGCTAAAAAACCAAAGCAAGCTACAGCTATGATACAAGCACCGCTTGAGAGATTAAGATAATAGCTAAGTATAAGTCCTAAAATGCAAAAAATCATACTTAAAAAACTTGCCAAAATCATGATAAAGCCAAGTCTTTTAGTGAAATTTTCAGCAATAAAGCTTGGGATACTAAGTAAAGCCATAACCAAAATAAGCCCTACAAGGCGTATGGAAATAACTATGCAAAAAGCCATAAGGGCGATTAAAAGATAATGAAAAAAACTTGTATTGATACCACGAACTTTTGCAAATTCCGCATCAAAGCTTAATGCTTCAAATTGTCTATAAAATAAAAAGATCAAAAGCACCACCATGCCATCAACCAAAGTCATAAGCCATAAATCTTGTGTTCCTACAGCCAAAATGCTCCCAAAAAGATAAGCCATTAAATCTGTGTTATAACTAGGGCTTAAATCGATTAAAATAATCCCAACAGCCATTCCAAAAGCCCAAATTACAGCGATAATACTATCACTTCTGTGTTCATAGCGTTTAGCTAAAAAAGCTACTAAAAAAGCCAAAAATAAAGTAAATATTCCCGTGCTTAATAAAATAGGTAAAGAAAAATAAAAAGCTATACCTATACCACCAAAAGCCCCATGTGTTATACCTCCAGCCATAGAAAAAAGGCGATTTATCATCACCAAAGTACCTATGATCCCACAAGCTATACTGACTAAAATCGCTCCTAGTAAAGCGTTTTGAAAAAAGGTGAAATTTAAAATTTCAAGCATTATTTTCCTTTGAAAATTTTAAACAAAAATTTTCTTTTTTAAATTTTGTTTTTTTCAAATTTCTTCTTGTAAATTCTTGTTCGCATAGTTTTTTACTATCGCAATTTTCTTCATCGCAAAAACAAGTATTTAAACTCATTTCTACATCACAAAAATGAGAGTGGTTTTCGTATAAATGTTTTAAAAATGAACTTTTTTCTTTTTCTTTAGTGTTGGTATGTAAGAAAAGTTCTTTGTTTAAATGTGCAATTTTATCGCTATAAGCTAATACAAGGTTGATATCGTGACAAATGAGTAAAATTCCCATACCTTTTTGGTGCAAGGAGCTTAGAAGTTCAAAAATTTGTATAGCAGACTTGTTATCAACGCTTGCGGTAGGTTCATCTAAAATAAGCATTTTGCATTCACTAGCTAAGGCTCTCGCGATAAAAACGCGTTGTCTTTGTCCTCCGCTTAGAGAATCAATGGTTTTGTTCCAAAATTTTTCCATTCCTACGCTTTTTAAAGCTTGCATAGCTTTTTCTTTATCTTTTTTTCTATAAAAACCAAAAATTTTTTTACTTACAAGTCCCATAAGAACGATTTCAAGTACTCTTGGACAAAAATTAGGATTGGCTAGAGTGTGTTGAGGAACATAGCCTATTTCTTTTCTTTGAAGAGCTTTGAAATGGATTTTATTATGAGATTTTAAAAGTCCTAAGATAAGTTTTACAAGTGTTGATTTTCCTGCACCATTTGGACCTATGATAGAGAGAAAGTCTTTATTGTCGTAGCTAAGATTGATGTTTTTTAAGATGATTTCATTATCATAAGCGTAGTTTAGATTAGAAATTTCAAAAAAAAGCATCAAAAAGCCTGATTATAAATTATGAGAAAAGGCATCAGCAGTTTTTAAAAGCTCATTTTCCCAATCATAAGATAAATGATCTATTTTGTAAATTTTTGCATCACATTCTTTAGCAAGTGTTTTTGCTGCATTTTCAGGGAAACCATTTTGAACAAAAATGACTTTTAAATTTTTATTTTTCATTAGAGTGATAAATTTTTGCAAATCTTTGCTTTTTGGTTCTTTGCCTAAAATTTCTACAGGAATTTGCGTAAGATTATAGCGTTTTGCAAAATATGTCCAAGAAGGATGATAAACTACAAATTCTCTATTTTTTAATTTTTCTAATTTTGAGGCAATTTGTAAATTTAAACTATCTAATTCTGCTAAAAATTTATCTAAATTTTGTTTATATAAATTTTTATTTTGTGGATATTTTTGAATCAAGGCGTCATAAATATTTAAAGCCATAGTTTGGACTAAAATAGGATCTAGCCAAGTATGAGGATCAAAATGCTCATGTTCGTGGTGCTCGTGAGAGTGCTCGTGAGTGTCATGAGTTTGAATTAAAGCTATGTTTTTTTGCATATTTATAACTTGAAGTTTTGGAAAATTTTGTTTAAATTTATCCGTAAAAACTTTTTCAAATTCTAAGCCTATAGTGAAATAAATATCACTTTTTTCAAGTTTTTTTATGGTGTTTGGTTTAAATTCAAAATTATGCTCATTGCTATTTGGAGGTAAGATAACATTGACATCTAGAGTATTTGCAGCTATTTTTTTAACAAAAAATGCTTGAGGTGTTATACTGACACTAACTAAATTGCTGCTAGTATTTTGTTCTTGCTCTAAATTTTTAGCTTGTGTGAAAGTATAAAATATCTCTAAAGATAAGATAAATAATATAATTTTTTTCAAAATATTTCCTTTGATATAAATTTTTTCTAAATTATAACGATATTAAGCTTAATACATAGAATTTTTGAAGCAATATTTAAATAAAAATAATAAATATAAATTAATTTAAATATTTATTAAATAAAATTTTTTATTACTTTTATATTTTAAGTAAAAATTTAAATTTTTTAATTTATAATTCTAAAACTTGATGAAGATATCCCTATAAAATAATATTAGAAAGGAGCGCTTAAATTTATGAAAAGCGTAAAATTGAAGGTTTCACTGATTGCAAATTTAATCGCAGTAGTGTGTTTGATAATTTTAGGTGTTGTAACATTTATGTTTGTAAAACAAGCAATTTTTCATGAAGTTGTAAAAGCTGAAACAAACTATGTTAAAACAGCAAAAAATTCTATGGAGTCTTTTAAGGCGAGAAATTCTTTAGTTCTTGAAAGTTTGGCTAAAAGTATTTTAAAACATCCTGTAGAACAGTTGGATAACCAAGATGCTTTAATGCGTTATGTTGGAAAAGATTTAAAAAATTTTAGAGATGCTGGAAGATTTTTAGCGGTTTATATCGCTCAACCAAACGGTGAACTTGTTGTAAGTGATCCAGACTCTGATGCTAAAAATTTAGATTTTGGAACTTATGGAAAAGCTGATAATTATGATGCTAGAACAAGAGAATATTATATAGAAGCAGTTAAAACAAATAAACTTTATATCACCCCATCTTATATTGATGTGACTACAAATTTACCTTGTTTTACATACTCTACCCCTCTTTATAAAGATGGTAAATTTATAGGAGTTTTGGCTGTAGATATTCTTGCGGCAGATTTGCAAGCTGAATTTGAAAATTTACCAGGCAGAACTTTTGTATTTGATGAAGAAAATAAAGTATTTGTTTCTACGGATAAAACTCTTTTGCAACAAGGTTATGATATTAGCACAATTGCAAATCTTGCAAAAACCAAGAAAGATCTTGAACCTTTTGAGTATACCAGACCAAAAGACGGCAATGAAAGATTTGCTGTATGTACAAAAGTTTCTGGAGTTTATACTGCTTGTGTTGGGGAGTCAATAGAACAAATAGAATCTCCAATATATAAAATTGCATTTATACAAACTGCGATTGTTATTTTTACAAGTATTATTAGCGTCATCCTCCTTTATTTCATCGTATCAAAATACCTCTCTCCACTTACAACTATTCAAACAGGTTTAAATTCA
>NZ_RYYH01000013.1:0-20446 GCF_004378995.1 Campylobacter sp. US53
TCCTTAATTTAGATTTTTTTGCCTTCAACCTAAATATATTAAAATAATATAAGCAAGATCTGTTCCGTTTTGGGGTGGAGTTATTTTTCTAAATAAATTTTTAAAGCCCTTTCATAGTCTTCTTTAGTATCAATCCCCATGCTTGTTGTTGAAATTTCAAGCATTTTGATTTTTTTACCATTTTCTATAGCTCTTAATTGCTCTAATTTTTCCGCTCTTTCAAGTGCAGAACTTGATAAAGAACAAAATTCCCTTAAAGCTTTGACACTATAAGCATAAATGCCTAAATGTCCTTTAAAACTTTCCTCGTAATTTTCTCTTTCATAAGGGATTTTAGCTCTTGAAAAATACAAAGCATACCCTTCTTTATCACAAAGCACTTTAACCAGATTAGGATCCATAGCTTCTTCTTGAGTAATTTTTTTATAACAACTCGCCATAAAAGCTTTTTTATCCAAGCAAGAACTTGCAAATTCTTTAAATTTTAATAAATTTTCACATTCTATAAAAGGCTCATCAGCTTGGACATTGATAATAATCTCATCATCTTTTAAAGCTAGTTTCTTACAAGCTTCATTAATCCTATCCGTACCACTTTCATGATCTTTGCTTGTTAAAACCGCATTTAGACCATATTCTTTAGCGATACTTAAAACCTTTTCATCGTCTAAAGCTATACAAACTTCATCTACATTACTTACCCTTCTTGCAGTAGCCACAAACATAGGCACTCCACCTATATCACATAAAATTTTCTCATGAAAACGACTTGATTTTAATCTTGCAGGGATAATAATCATTTTTGCATCCAATCTAAAATTTCTTTTTTTATATTTCTGGCTTCAAATACCTTTTCATCGCTATTTTTCAAATCAAATAAAGCCAAAATTTCATCTTTAACTTGGACATTAAACTCTTTAGCTATAAATTTTAAATCTTCTTTTTCATTCTTAGAATCCCTATCATATAAAGCTTTTATCATACTTGGAGTAAATTTTGTCCATTCTGCTGTAGAAGTGATAATGCTAGGTTTTAAAGGATCAAGCATTTTAAAACAAGTTGCGGTATGCGGATCGATTAAAATCTTGCTTTGTTTGATAAATTGCATACATTCTTCATCGGTGCAAAAATCCGCCTCAAAATCTTCTTGCAAACTTTGTAATTCTTCTTTTTCAAGTTTAAAATATCTCTCATTTTTTAACAAATTCATCAGTTCTTTAGTTCTTTTATCTTTAAATTTCGCAAACAAAAGTCTTTCAATATTAGATGAAATAAGTATATCCATAGCTGGAGAAATAGTCTTCTTAAGACTTTTTTCACGCAAATCATAAACGCCCTGATTAAAAAATTCACTCAAAATATTATTCGCATTTGAAGCGATTTTGATTTTTGAAATTTTAGCTCCCATTTTTTTAGCATAAAAAGCCCCTAAAGCATTGCCAAAATTTCCACTTGGAACGATGATTTGTACTTCTTCTAAAAACTCATTAAAAAGTTTTAAACTCGCATAATAATGATAAATAATCTGAAATAAAATACGCCCAAAATTTACAGAATTAGCTGCACAAAGCTCATAATTTAAAGCTTTAATTTCGTTTTGAAAATCTTTTGAAAAAAGCAATTCTTTTAAAGTGCGTTGCGCTGCGTCAAAATCCTCATCTATGGCAAAAACTTTCAAATTATCCTTATCTAAAGCTTGCATTTGCAACTCTTGAACTCCACTTGTGCCACCTTTTGGATACATACAAGCTACTTTAACATTTTTTGCATTTTCAAAACTTTTTAAAGTTGCAGGCCCTGTATCGCCACTTGTAGCACAGATAATTAAAATATTCTTATCCTTTGAAAATTCGCTTAAAAGCACGCCAAAAGGCTGTAAAGCCATATCTTTAAAAGCTCTTGTAGGCCCATGCCAAAGCTCGTTAATATAGGTTTTTTCAGAGATTTTTTGCAAAGAAATAGGTGTATTTTTATCATCAAAGCTTTCATAACTTTTCAAAGCCTTTTTAAAAAGCTCTTCTTCGCCAAAACCAAAACTTTCTATAAGCTTTAAAGCAAAATCTTTATAAGATAAATTGGCATATTTTTCTCCTTCAAAAATAGGTAAATTTAAAGGCGAATAAAGTCCTCCTTCTGGAGCGTTTGGGTTAATCAAAGCTTCCTTAAAGCTTGATACATTATTTACATTTCTACTCTCGACTAATTTCACTGTTCAAACTCCTTGATATAAGTTTTTATTTTTTCTCTTAATGAATCTTTTAATTCTATATTTAATTCTATAATTTGACATTTAAAACCAAAATCTTTAACTTTAACAAAATCCTTAAAAGTAAGCATTAGTGTATCGCAATTATGTTTTTTTAGCAAATTTTCTAATTCTTCTTTTTTAAACTCATAATGATCTTTAAAAAAATAACAAGCCCTTGCTTTAATAAAATGCTCATACAATCTAAAAGGTTTAGCAATAGCAGTTACCAAAACAGCCTTTGGATTTTCTTTTACAAAAGAATAACGCACAAAATCTCTACCTTCTAATGCAATAAAATCAGCCCTTTTTTCATAAAATTTTGGCAAACGATAAGCTCCACTTGGTAAAGTAAAATTAAAATAAGGTTTGATTTTACTTTCAAGTAAAATATCAAATTTTTTAATATGAAATTTAGAAAAAGCATCATCAAGTACAACGATTTTAGCTCCCAATTCAAAAGCTTTTTCAATACCTTTTACTCTATCTTCGCTCACAATCACACCTTTGATATTTTCTTCAAAAGCATACTCCATAGCTTCATCGCCACTTTGTGTTAAGGTGCATAAAATTTCATTTTGATTTTTAACAACAAACAAACCTTTAGACTTTCTTTTATAGCCTCTAAGTACTATAAAAACGCCATCAAATTCCCTTGCTATAGCTTTGCAAAGCGGGGTTTTTCCATTACCCCCAAAACTTAAATTACCAACGCTAATAACAGGTTTTTTAAAAACTATTTTTTTACGAAAAAAAGTATTTAAAATCGCAAAAAAAGCATAAAACACACTTAAGGGAAAAAGTATAAAAGCAAGGCATTTTTGCCAAAAATTAGGCTTAAAAAAATAATTATCAAGCCAAAGTTCATAATTTTTTTCTTCACTCATTGTTTAAATTTCCAAAATTTCAGGCATTTTTCCCTTAAAAGCATTTTTTTGCATGCGATTTTTTAATATAGCAATCAAAGAAGGATCAAGCGTTCTTAAAAGTTTTTCATCATTAGTTTCTAAGGCTTTTAAGCCTTCATCGATTTTTGCATAAGAAAAACCTAAATCCCCCTCATCGCTTTGATTTTCCCAAAGATCCGCACTTGGAGCTTTTTTAATAAAATTTTCATGCAAGTTAAGGTATTTTGCTAAGGCATAAATTTCACTTTTATAAAGCGATCCTATAGGATTAAAAGCACAAGCTAAATCCCCATAAATCGTACCATAACCCAAAAGTAATTCGCTTTTATTAGAAGTGCCTATGACTAAAGAATTTTTCAAAGCAGAATAATCATAAAGCAAACTCATTCTAATACGAGCTGCAAAATTTCCTAACGATACTAGAGTAGTATTTTCACTTTGCTTTATAAAAGCATCTAAAATGCTTTGAATTTCTATGATTTTATATTCAAGATTTAAATCCGCACAAAGCCTTAAAGCATCTTCAAGATTGGCTTTATTTGAAATTTGAGTTGGCATTAAAAGAGCAAAAACATTCTCTTTTAAAGCTCTTTTACAAAGCGTTGCTACCAAAGCAGAATCAATCCCGCCACTAAGCCCCAAAACCACACCTTGACTTTGAGAATTTTTCACTTTTTCTTGTATAAAATCACACATTTTTTCCGTAATCTTTTGCCAATCCATAAAGCTTGCCTTTTAAAAATTTAATGTATAATTATATTTATTTAAGGCAAATTTTTCGTTAAAGAGGTAAAAAATGCAAATTATCAAACAAGCTTGTGGAGTTTATGAAACTAATTGCTATATTTTATTTACCCCAAAGGGTGAATTTATCATTGATCCAGGAACTGATGCACTTTTATTTATCAAACAACATGTAAAAAATCCTTTAGCGATTTTAAATACTCACGGGCATTATGATCATATTTGGGATAATGCCAAGGTTAAAAAAGAATACAACATCCCCATTTATATTCACAAAAATGATGCTTTTATGCTACATGATGATTTCAATCAAGGCTATGATTCTAGCGATGCGGATTTTTTAGTAGATAATGAAGATATTTTAAATATTTGCGGAGTTGATTTTAAATTTCACTTTTTACCAGGACACACACCAGGTTGCACTATGATAGAAATTGTAGGTAAAAATATCATGTTTAGTGGAGATTTTTTATTTTATAGAAGCATAGGAAGATGGGATTTTCCTTATTCAGATGCAAATTTAATGAAACAAAGTTTAGAAAAAGTTATGACTTACAAAGAAGATTTTAAACTTTTACCAGGACATGGACAAGAGACTACTTTAAAAGAAGAACAAGTCCATTTACCCTCTTGGCTTAGATACTTTTAAGGTATATTAAAATGGAATTAGATCAAATTTTATTATATGCTTTTATTTTTTTAAATCTTTTTGCCCTTTTTGGTTTATTTTTGGGAAATAAAAAGAAAAATCAATTTAACGATAAAAAATTTTATAAAATCTGCCCATGTAAAAAAATGGCAGAAAATGGATCTTTAAGTACGATTTGTATTTATTCAGCTGTGGGAGGATTTTTTTACAGCGTATTATCTATAGGTTTTGTAGGTTTTGGCAATTGGACTTTAAATTTTATTTTTTTACTTGCATTATTAAGTGTTTTTTTAGGATGGAAATTAAAACTTGATTGAAAAATATTTTTAAGAAAAATCCATTGATTTTTCTTAATTTTTATTTAAAAGTTGTACCACCATCAACGATGAAAGTATGTCCTGTTACCCAACTTGCCTTACTTGAACAAAGAAAAAGACATGCTCCAGCCAAATCTTCAGGCTGCCCCATGCGATTTAAAGGGCTTAAATTTATAGTAGCCTGTTTTACTTCTTCATAATTTGTAAAAGCTCTTAAAGCATCAGTTTCAATAGGCCCACCACTTACGACATTTACACGGATATTTTTTCCCCCAAGTTCAGTAGCCGCATATCTTGCCATAGCTTCTACGGCAGCTTTTGCTGTGCCATGACCTGAATAATTTTCTATATACACTAAATTTCCTGTAGATGAGATAGAAATAATGCTTCCACCCCCTACTTTTTCCATTCTTTTAGCTGCTTCTTGTGCGCCCACAACAAAAGCATTAACTGTGGCTGTAAAGATGTTATTAATTCCTTTTGGTTTTAATTTCATAAATTTAGTATAACCACCTACAACCGCACGTCCTGAAATGATAGCATTTGAGATGAAATAATCCACTCTATCAAAATCCGCATCAATTTTTTCAAAAAGTTCTTTATAAGTTTCAGGTTCTAAAATATTAAATTCATAAGCTCTAGCTTTGATTTTATAATTTTTCTCCAAATCTTGTACCATTTCGTCAGCAATTTGTGCATTAGAATTATAAGTAAAAGCTATATTTGCACCCACTTTAGCAAATTCATAAACTATAGCCTTACCTATCCCACGAGTTCCACCGCTGATTACTAAAGTTTTTCCTTGAAATTCTGTATTCATTAAAATCCTTTGATCTTATATTTTTTCATCACTTCTTCAATTTTAGCAAAATTTTCCTTACTTGGAGAACAAAGAGGAAGTCTAAACTCCAAACTTTCTATCAATCCAGCTATATGCATAGCCGTTTTAATAGGAATAGGATTACTTTCGCAAAATAAAATTTTATTGATATTATAAAGCTCATCATTGATTTTTTTAGCTTCTTTATAATTTTCATCTAAAGCAAAATGAGTTAAAGCGCTAATCATATCGGGTAATAAATTTGAAGTTACTGAAATCACTCCCTTTCCACCATTTGAAAGTATAGGATAATTGATCGCATCTTCTCCCGAAATAAGCATCATTCTAGGTTCGTGCGCAAGCAAATCCACACACTTATCGATATTTCCACTCGCTTCTTTTACTCCATAAATATTTTCACAATCTCTAAAAAGCTTGATAATAATATCTGTTGAAATTTCACAACCTGTTCTTCCTGGAACATTATATAAAAGCACAGGAATATCTACACTTTGCGCAATAGCCTTATAATGCTCATAAAGTCCTTGTTGTGTAGGTTTATTATAATACGGTGCCACACTTAAAATCCCATCAGCACCATGTTCTTTAGCAAATTTAGCCAAACCCACTGCCTCATGAGTTGCATTACTTCCCGCACCTGCTAAAACCTTAACCTTAGTTCCTTTGCAAGTTTCAACGGCTATTTCTATGCAAGTTCTATGTTCTTCATGGGTTAAAGTTGCACTTTCTCCTGTTGTTCCTACTGGAACTACTGCATCGATGCCATTTTCTATTTGTCTTTTAATCAATCTTGCATAACTTTGCTCATCAACTTTTCCATTTTTAAACGGTGTAATAAGAGCAGTCATCGCCCCAATGATAATATTTTTATCCATTTGAATCCTTTCTTAGAATTACCGTAGTTGAATTTTCTTGAATAAAATATTTTTTAGCACAAGAAATCAAATCTTTTAATTCCAAATTTTGTATATCTTTCTCATAATTTAACAAAGGATTGATATCTCCTCTTGCTAGATATGAACCATAAATATTTGCCACTGCACTAGCATTGTTAAGCGAGAAAATAAAATCACTCTTGACATTATTTTTCACTCTTTGCAAATCTTTTTGAGAAATTTTACCCATTTTAAGTTTATCAATGATTTTTAAAAGCTCTTTTTCTACTTTTTCTGCATTAACATTGGGGTTACAATTACAAATAAAAATAAATAAATTTTCATCTATACAATCATTAACATAAGCATAATAATCATTGATTAAATTTAATTTATCAATCAAAATTTCACTCATTAAAGAACTTTTCCCACTTCCTAAAAGCTCGGATAAAGCATTTAAGGCAGGTATATCTTTGTGCTTGAAATTTGGAATTTTATAAGCAAGGGCTAATAGTTCAGTATCTGAGTTTTTATGCAAATATATTCTTTTTACTCCATCTTGCTTAGGCTCTTTTGTGTGAATTTTAGGTATAGTCTTAGTATTTTTAATCTTTTCAAAATGTTGTTTTGAAAGCTCAAAAACTTCTTTACTTTCTATATCGCCACTTACAAGTAAAATCGCATTTTTAGGTTGATAGTAAATACTGTGAAATTCTTTAATATCTTCAATACTCCAATTTTCTATATCTTTAAAAAAACCTATAGGAGTCCAATGATAAGGATGATACATAAATGCATGATTAAAAAGTCTAAAATAAAGATATCCTAAAGGATTATTATCTGTTCTCCATCTACGCTCTTCTAAAACCACTGCTCTTTCAGGCTGAAATTCTTCATCTTTTAAATTTAAATTCGCCATAAGTTCCGCAAAAAGCTCTAAAGCTTTATCTAAATTTTTCTTCGCACATTTAATATAATAATGAGTATAGTCAAAACCTGTGCTTGCATTATCCACACCACCAAAACCTTTAACAATCTCATCAAATTCGCCAGCTTTTAAATTTTTAGTACTTTTAAAATTTAAATGTTCTAACATATGAGCTATGCCACTTTTTCCCATGATCTCATTTCTTGAACCCACTTTATAAAAAATATCAACGCTAATCACATCGCTATTTTTATTTACAGGCAAAGCATAAATTTCAAGCTTGTTTTTTAATTGAATTTTTTCATAAGTAATCATTTTAAATTTACCCCAACAGCTTCGCTAATGTGTAAAAAACCATCTTTTCTTAAAAGTTCTATAAGATTTTGATTGATATTTTTTACCAAAGAAGGACCTTTAAAAATCAAAGCTGTATAAACTTGCACTAAATTAGCCCCATTTTTAATACGCTCATAAGCAATATCAGCACTATCAATCCCTCCACTTGCAATAAGCAAGGTTTTGCCAAAAAGAATTTTAGCTACTTCTTTGAAAAAAATACCACTTTTTTCCGTAATCAGTCTTCCACTAATACCACCAAAGGTACGATTATTATCTAGCAAGCTATAATCAATACTAGTATTGGCCAATATAAACCCATCTGCACCTTTTTTAATGGCATTTTCACATAAATTTAAAGCATCATCTATTTTCATATCAGGAGCAATTTTTATCAAAATAGGCTTAGAAGTGATTTTTTTGGCTTCTTCAAGCAAGGTATTTAAAAAATCATCATTTTGCAACTCTCTTAAATTTTTAGTATTAGGAGATGAGATATTAACGATAAAATAATCACACAAATCCTTAAAATCTCTAAACAAAGTAAAATAATCCTCCAAGGCTTTGTCATTTGGAGTGATTTTATTTTTCCCTATATTTACCCCTAAAGGCAAAACAAAAGGATAAGTTTTTGCAAGCCTTAAAGCAATCTTTTCAGCACCTTCGTTGTTAAAACCCATAGCATTTTGTATACTTTCTTGTTTTACAAGTCTAAATAGACGTGGCTTTTCATTGCCTTCTTGAGGTTTTGGAGTAAAAGTTCCCACTTCTAAAAAGCCAAATCCTAAAGCACTCAAAGGTCTTATCATAGTGGCATTTTTATCAAAGCCTCCTGCTAAACCTACAGGATTATTAAAATCAAGTCCAAGTAAATTTTGCCTTAAACTCTCATCATCAACTATATATTTGTGCGCTAAAAAACTTAAAGCTCCTGGAAAACTAGCACTTAAAGCCCTTAAGCTATATTCAACCAAAGCATGTGCATGCTCAGGGTTTAACTTAAAAAGTAAAGGTTTTATCATTTCATAAGCCATTTTTTAATCCTTTTTGAAATTCTAACTAAAATTAACTAAAGCTAGGCTTTGTTTTTTCTTTGCTTTTAAATTTTTGATACAAAGAACAAGCTTGCAAAAGCTCTTCATCTTTACCTATTGCCAATACCTTACCCTTATCCAATACTACTATTTTATCCGCATTTTCTATAGTGCTTAAACGATGTGCAACCACTAAAATCAATCTATCTTGTTTTAAATTTTCTATAGTTTTAACTATTGCTTTTTCACTTTCATTATCCAAAGCTGAAGTTGCTTCATCAAAAATAAGCACATCAGGATTTTTATATAAAGCTCTAGCGATTGCTATTCTTTGTTTTTGCCCTCCACTTAAGTTCTTACCATGTTCTTTCACTTCAGCCCAAATCCCGCCCATTTCTTTAACAAATTCATAAGCATTGGCCAATTTTAAAGCTTGGATGACTTTTTCTTCTTCTAACTCTTCGCTATAAGCAATATTTGCAGCAAAACTATCATTAAAAAGATAAATATTTTGCGTTACAAGTCCTATTTTAGCATGTAAGCTTTCTATGGTAAAAGTGCTAATATCTTCTTGATTGAGTAAAATTTTACCTTTTTGCTTTTCATAAAAATACATCAAAAGATTAATAATAGAAGATTTACCACCCCCACTTGTCCCTACAAGAGCAAGCATTTGCCCTTTAACAAAATCAAAATTTACGCCTTTTAAAACACTTTTATGCGGGTTTTCATAAGCAAATTCAACATTTTCAAAGCTAATTTTTTCAATGTTTTTTAATTCTTTGCTTCCACCTTTAATTTGAGGTTCTAAATCCAATAAATAAAAAGTTCTTTCACTTGCCGCAACAGCACCTTGAAGTTTTCCATATAAAGACGAAAGACGCTTTAAAGGAGTATATATCGCAAAAAGTGCCGAAACAAAACTGATAAAACTTCCCACACTCATAGAACCATTGATAACCTCTCTACCCCCTACAATAATCACCACAGCAACCCCAACAGAACCCATCATATCCATTAAAGGACTTGTAAGTGCATCAATACGTGCGGATTTTAGGTTTAATTTACATAAAGTATCATTATGCTTAGCAAATTTATCACTTTCTTTTTTTTCATTATCATTAGCTTTGATCAATTCAATATTTGAAAAAATTTCACCCAAATAAGAAAGTAAATCCGAATTTGTTTCTTGTATATTTCTTGCATATTTTTTAAGTTTTTTAGCAAACCATACCAAAGGAAAAATAGCTAAAGGCAAAATCACTAAAGCAAAAAAAGCCAAAGTAGGACTTTGATACAAGACTACCGCAAGCAGTCCTATAGCAGTTAAAAGCTCTCTAAAAAAATCAGGAATAATGTTTGATACTATGCTTTGAAGTGCATTAATATCATTAGTACAACGACTTACAAGCTCTCCGCTTCTATAGCGTTTAAAAAAATCCATATCCAAGCGTAAAACATTTTTCAAAACCCTAGCACGCAATACTCTTAACATATCTGTTCCTATAAAGGAAACATAAAAACTTTGTAAATAAGTTCCAAGATTTTTAAAAAAATACATCAATACTAGCAAAAAAGGCACTGTATAAAGTAAAGCTTCATTTTTTTCAACGAAAATATAATTTAAAATAGGCTCTAAAGCATAAAAACTTCCAGCAGTTCCTCCGCTTGCTAAAATCATACCGAAAATAGCTATAGCAAATTGTTTCCAATATCTTTTATAAAAGGGCTTAAAGCGTATTAAAACCTCTTTTAAATTCATCTCATTATGCATTTATTTTCTCCCAAATTGTTCCATTTGGAGTATCTAAAAGAGTGATTTTTTTACTATTTAATTGCTCTCTTATTGCATCAGCTGTGTTAAAATCTTTGTTTTTCTTAGCCTCAGTTCTTTCTAAAATTAACTTTTCAATCTCTTCTCGTTCTTCTTTGCTTACACCCCATTGAAAATATAAAGTTGTATCCATAAAACCAAAGCCAAAAATTTTAGCTAGCTCACTTAAAGCTTCTTTGATATTTTGTTTTAAAATTTTATTTTTGCTTTCTTTATCCAACTCTAAATTTGCACTACTGATAAAATCATCCAAAAGAGCTAAGGCTTTAGAAACATTTAAATCATCATTTAAAATCTCTAAAATTTGCTTAGTAATTTCGCTTTTTATTTCAATATCATTTAAAACATCAAAATCAGAAATTTCACCTAAATCCAATCTTTTTTTAAGGCGATAAAATTTATCTAAACGTTTTTTAGCATTTTCTAAATCCGATAAAGAATAATTAAAATGAGATCTATAATGAGAACTCAAAAGATAAAATCTTAAAGCCTCGCCCATAAATTCTTTTAAAGCATCTTTTATAAAAAAACTATTATTTAAACTTTTACTCATTTTTTCGCCATCGATTTTTACAAAACCATTGTGAAGCCAAATATTTGCTAATTTTCTCTTACATCCACAACGACATTGCGCAGCTTCATTTTCATGATGAGGAAAAAGCAAATCTATCCCTCCAGCATGTATATCAAGAGTATTTTCAAAAATAGAATCAATCATAGCAACACATTCAGTATGCCAACCTGGACGCCCTTTGCCAAATTCACTTTCGTAAAAATTTTCATCAAATTTCCAAAGCGCAAAATCGCTTTCATTTCTTTTTTGCACTTCATTACTTAGACGAGAGATATTTTCTTCTAAATTGCGATTTAATAGGCTTAAATATTTTTCATCTTTACTTGTATCAAAATAAATTCCATCTTCTAGAGTATAAACAAACCCATCCTTAGCAAGCTTTTTAATCAAATCAAGCATAGCTGTTATATAATGCGTTGCACGAGGTTTAAAATCAGGATCTAATACATTTAAAACCCTCATATCCTCTTCATAACTTTTGATATAAAATTCCGTAATTTCCTCTAAAGTTTGACCACTTTGAGCCATTTTTTTCAAAATCTTATCATCAATATCTGTATAATTTCTAGCAAATTTTACCCTATTGCCCTGAGCAAGTAAAACCCTACGCAAAAGATCAAAACAAACACTACTTCTTGCATGTCCTAAATGTGCATCATCATAAACCGTAGGTCCGCATAAGTAAATACTAATATCTTTTTTATCAAGTTTTATTTTCTCTTTTGTTACACTGTCTAATAATCTCATTAAAAAACTCCTTTAAAACTTGTAAAAATTCCTATAAAAAAACTTAAAATATAAGGTTTAATCAAAATAAGTAAGATTGCAAAAACAATCAAAGCAACTATAACCAATAAGCAAATTTTAATAGATATTAAAGCAAAAAATTTCTTAAAACCAAATTCTTTGATATTAGCTCCAAGCAAATAAAAAGCACTAATAGAGCTTGAAAGTGCTACTGCAATAACCTTTAAACTTTCATCTTTAATCAAAAATATAAAAGCCATAGAACATAAAGCACTGATAATTAAAGATTTTACCGCGATCCAAGCTGCTGTTTTTTGTTTAAATTTTGCATAAAGCCACAAAGAAAAAAGCTTTTGCAAACCAAAAGGTAAAAGCCCTATAAGATAAGCAATCAAAACATAAGCCGTAATTACACTATCTTCGTGAGTGAAATTTCCTCTTTCAAATAAAAGTTTTGAAATTTCCAAAGCAAACACAGAACCTACAATACTAGAAGCAATAAGCAAAATGCTTAAAAGCGCTAATGCTCTTTGCATAAATTTTAAAGCTAAATTTTCTTGACCACTTTTTAAATGTTTTAAAATTTTTGGAAAAGAAACTTGAGTTAAAGCGATAGCAAAAAGTGCAAGGGGGAGTTGGAATACACGATTTGCATAATAAAGATAAGAAATACTCCCGCTCATTAAAAAACTAGCTATGGTTGTATCAAGCAATGAGCTAAATTGAGTCGCAGAAGAACCTAAAACTCCATGAAAAAAATTGCCATAAAAACCTTGTAATTTCGCCTTGGCTTTTTTAAATTTTACACTTAAAGCCATAGCACGGATTACAGGATTGTTTTTTAAAACAAGCAAATGTAAAACAAGCTGTGCCACCCCACTTAAAACCGTTGCATAAGAAAAATAATAAAGTGTATTTTGCGGTGCATTTTTATCCACAAAAAAGGCAGCTATAACAATACTTAAATTAAATAATGCCGCAGAAAAAGAGGTAATGAAAAATTTTTGTCTATAATTTAAAATAGCTCCTAAAAAAGTAACTAAAAAAATAAAAAACAAATACCAAAAATTAATCGCCACCAAAGGAGCCGCTAAAGCTATAGTATCTGCGTTAAACCCAAAAGCAAAAAGCTTAGTAAAAAAAGAGGAAAAAAAACTTACCAAAAGACAAAATAAAAAAACTATAAGGCTAAATTGCATCATTACACTAACGCAAAAAGCTCCCTTTTTTTTCGCTTTTACAAAATTAGGCAAAAAACTTTGTCCAAAAGCCCCTTCTGCAAAAATTCTTCTAAAAAAAGCAGGCATTTTTAAAGCCACAAAAAAAATATCACTATAAAGCCCTGCTCCTAAAAAAAGCGCTATTAAAACATCTCTAGCAAGCCCTAAAATTCTTGAAAATAAAATTCCTAAAGCATTGATAATAAAATTTTTAAATACTAAACTCTTCATTAAATTTTTTCATAAATTTCAAAATATAAAGAGAACTATTTTAACTAAAATTGATTAAAAATTGACTATAATTACATTCTTAATTTTTTACAAGGGGAAAGTTTTGGCTTTGGATGAAAAAATTATTGCCTATACAGAAAATCCAGCTCGAGAGCTTTTAAGCGTAGCTTCACGAACAAACCTTAGCTTAAATGAGCTTGATTTTAGTTTATTGGCATTTTCTACACAATATCGTTTTGGAGATTTAGAATGGGAAAAAATCTCTGAAAGAGAATTAACTCTTTTTGATAAAGATGAAATTTTTTTAAAAAATGATCTTCAAATCAAGCAAGAATACAAAATAGAAATTTTCCATGGTATAAACCAAAGCAAAGCATCTCAAGCAGTCAAACTAGTTGCAAATAAAAATTTAACCAAAATAGTTGCTCAAATTGATTTTACAAATTTAGACTTTCATGAAAAACTAGCACTAGAACTTTTGCAAAATATTTATAAAAAGATGTTGAAACTTAAATTTTTAATAGGTATCCGCATTTTTGATTTTAAGAAAAATTTAATGTCTTTTTGCAACCAACATAAAAACACCCCTTTAAATAAAACTATACAAATTACCGTTGCACAAGGTATTGATCCTATAGAAAGTCAAGATGAATCCCTGATCTTGACTTATAAAGAAAAAACCAAAAACTACACTATCGATGAAAAACGCTCAGGTATTATTGTTGTTGATGAAAATGAAGTTGTTTTAAAACACGCCAAATTTAAACAAGGTAAAGAAGGAAAAGACTTAAATTTACACACCTTAAAAGTTTTAGCCGCAAATGAAAATAAAGTTAAATTTTCTTGTTCTTCGGCTTTTAAACAAGTAGAGCAAGATGGATACACAGAATATATAGCTTTAAAAAAAGGTTATGTAGTACAAGATGGTGAAAAATTTGATATTGCCAATGAACTAGATTTTAATGGGGTAGATTTTAAAAATATAGGGATTATAAGAGCTGGACTAGACAAAAATGTCAAAATCAATATAAAATTTCTTTCAGAAGTAAAAGATGCTGTAAATTCTGGTATTGGGATAGAATGTGAAGAATTAAATGTAGTCGGAAGCGTAGGAAGCAACACTCAACTTAATGCCACCAAAATGAAAATTGAAGGCATTACACACTCTAAAGCCAAAATTCAAGCCAAACAAGCCTATATAAAAACTCATAGAGGATTTGCAGAAGCCGAAATTTTAAATATAGATTTGCTCGAAGGTGGAACAATCAAAGCCAAAGAAGTGAGAATTAAAAAAAGCTTAGGTGGAAATATACAAGCTGATAAAATCTATATAGAAAATTTAGAAAGTAATAATTCTTGTGTGTTTTTTGAAAACACCACAATAGAACGCATTAACGGGGATAACAATAAATTTCATGCTAAAATTAAAACTCTTGATAAAAATTATGATGAAGAATTTGCGATTTTAGGAGAGCAAATTTCTAAGTTAAATCATAAAATAAATAAAATAAGACAATACATTTTATCAAGCAAAAATGGAATTTTAAGCATTGAAAAAAAGATAACAGAACTTAAAAATCAAGGTCAAAATGTTCCTGTACAATACGAAAAAGCCCTAAAAGATTTCTCTTTACAAAATCTTGAATTAAATAAACTACAAAATGAAGAAAAAGAACTTCTTGAACGCAAAAAATCTTTACAATTAGAATTAATCAATTTGCAAAAAATGCTTTTTGAAGCAACTTTTATAAATAAAAGCGGCAAATGGACTGATATGAATGAAATCAAATTTTCACTTCTAGAGCCTAAAGAAGATATTTTTTACTCTTCATTTGTTAATGAAAGTGCTAAATTTATAGGCATTAAAAAAGTCATACAAAACAACCAAGAAAGTATAGAAATACATAAAAAATTAGATTATGAAGAAAAGGATATAGCATGGTTGTCGGCATCGAAGGAATAGTCACAAAAAAAGAACCTACTTTTATCATTGTTAAATGTGCTAGTGGTTTAAGCTATGGGATATTTATTTCGCTTTTTTGTTCTGCTAAAATTCAAACTCAAGAAAAGCATGAGTTTTTTATCACTCAAATCATCAAAGAAGATTCTAATAAATTTTATGGCTTCTTGGATAAAGATGAACAAAAAATGTTTGAAATGCTTTTAAAAGTCAATGGAGTGGGTGCAAATACTGCTATGGCGGTATGCTCTAGTCTTGATGTAAATTCTTTTTACAAAGCGTTAAGTTTGGGCGATGAAAGCGTGCTTAAAAAAGTACCTGGCATAGGTCCAAAAAGTGCAAAACGCATTATAGTAGAACTTTCTGACACAAAAACCAAACTTGAAAATGTAAGCGATGATAAAAGCGAAGCCTTAGCCGCACTTCTTACTCTAGGCTTTAAACAAGAAAAAATCATAAGTGTTTTAGCAAGTGCTCAAGCAACAAACACAAGCGAACTCATCAAAGAAGCTCTTAAAAAACTAGGATAAAGGAATAAAATGAAATTTGCAATACTTTTTGGCGGAAATTCTTATGAACACGAGATCAGTATAGTAAGTGCTGTAGTACTTAAAAAAGTTATCAATCAAAATTTAGAATTTGTTTTTTGCGATGAAGAAAGAAGATTTTATCACATTCCAAGCGAAAAAATGAATTCTAAAACTTTTAGCACCAAAGCTTATAAAAATGAAAAAGAACTCTTCATCAAACAAGGAGGTTTTTTTAGCAAAGGCTTTTTAAAAGAAAATAAACTAGAGTGCGAATGCGTGATCAATCTTATCCATGGTAGAGATGGAGAAGATGGAAAAATTGCGGCTTTATTTGAGTTTTATTCTATTAAATTTATAGGACCTAGGCTTGAAGCTAGTGCATTATCTTTTAATAAAGAACTTACCAAACTTTATGCCAAAAGCGTTGGAGTAAAAACACTTGATTATACCATGCTAAGAAAAAACCAAAACTCTAAAGAAAAGCTTAGTTTTCCTTGCATTATCAAACCTGCAAGACTTGGAAGTAGTATAGGTATTAGTATAGTAAAAGATGAAAAAGATTTAGAATACGCCAAAGATGTAGGTTTTGAATTTGATAATGATCTTGTAGTAGAAGAATTTAAAAACAATATCAAAGAATACAATCTTGCAGGATGTATGATCAATGATGAGTTTGTTTTTTCCATCATAGAAGAGCCAAAGAAAAAAGAATTTTTAGACTTTGAACAAAAATATCTTAGCTTTTCAGGACACAATGAGCTTATAGAAGCGGATTTAAGCGAAGAATTAAAAGAAAAACTCAAAGACAGTTTTAAAAAGATCTACAATCCTTTGTTTAAAGGTGCTTTAATACGCTGCGATTTTTTTATACTGGATAATGAAGTATATTTAAATGAAATCAACCCAAATCCTGGTTCTTTGGCTAATTATCTTTTTAAAGATTTTAATACCACTTTAAACGCTTTAGCTGATCAAATTTCACTTGAAAAAATGATAAAAATCAATTACAACTTCCTTCACTCCATCAACGGACAAAAAGGAAAATTATAAGCTTTTAAGTCAAAATACGCTAAATTATACATAAAATTTAGCGTATTTTAGGAAGAAAAATGCTCTCTTTTAAACAAGATGAAATTTACACTGCCACCGAAGTGGTAAGAAATTTTAGCCCCATTATGGAAAAACTCAAAAAAAGCGAAAGTGGAAAAATAGTTATTTTAAAAAATAACAAATTTGAAGCTGTAATGCTTAGTATGAAAGAATTTGAACGCTTACAAAACGCCATGCAACTTTTAGAAAATATCTACAAAAATCAAAAGGCTTAAAATGGCTCAAACACAACTTTCTTATAAAAACAAAACTTATCAAATTTCTTATGAAATTTTAGGCGATCTTGCCTTACCGCAAATACTTATCTTGCACGGCTGGGGAGCCAATAAAGAACTTATGAAGCAAAGTTTTTGTCCTTTTTTGAAAGATTTTTGTCAAATTTATATGGATTTGGCGGGTTTTGGAAATTCAAGCGTGGAAGAAATTTTAAACACTCAAGATTATGCCAATATCACAGAACTTTTTTTAAAGCAAAAAAAACTCGATGTCTGTTTTTTCATGGGGCATTCTTTTGGTGGAAAAGTAAGCACCCTACTCGCAAAAGAAAAAGACACTCTAATCTTACTTTCAAGTGCAGGAATTTTGGCTAAAAAATCCCTAAAAGTACGTTTTAAAATCCGTATTTTTAAAATTTTAAAACTCTTTGGTTTTGGAAAATTTTATCGCTATTTTGCTAGTAAAGATGGAGCAAATCTTAGTCCTATAATGTATGAAACCTTTAAAAGGGTTGTTGATGAGGATTTTAGTGAAATTTTTGCCAAGCAAAAGGCTAAAAGCTTGGTTTTTTGGGGGAAAAGCGATGAAGCTACGCCTTTATATTGTGGCGAGAAAATGCATCAATTTTTAAAAAATAGCACTTTTTATCCTTTAGAGGGAGATCATTTTTTCTTTTTAAAACATTCTGCTTTCATAGCTCAAAAAATTAAGGAAATTTAAATGCTTATCAATACTCTTTATTTTATTAATTCTTTATTTTTTAATTTTTGTATAGCTTTTTATCTTATGAGTGCTTTACAATGGTATTCTTATAAATTTAAACGCGTGTTTTTTCATTATCATAAACCTTTGTGGCATTTGTATTTTTTATTTATTCCTTATTTTTTATTCTTAGCTTTTCCTTTATACTCTTTGGCATATTTTGCATTGATCCATACTCCAATTTTGTATTTTTGGAACAAAGGTATAGATAAAAAGCTTGTTTTTACAAGCAAGGTTAAATGGTTTTTTGTTTTTGTTTTTGTTTATAATGCTATTTTTGCTATCCTTGCTTTGCGTTTTTCTTTTCTTTTTAATCTTTTTAGCCTTCCTTTTGCTTTATTGAGTCTTAAAATTTATGAGTTTTTTACAAATTTATATTATAAAAAACAAGCCAAAGCCAAACTAAGAGCCAATGAAAATTTAAAAATCATACTCATTACCGCAAGTTTTGGAAAAACAAGTATTAAAAATTTTCTATACGAACTTTTAAAAGATGACTTTAAAAGCTACAAAACACCACGCTCTGTCAATACCTTGCTAGGTATAGTTGCTGATATCAATACCAATTTAAGCCAAGATACTCAAATTTACATAGCTGAAGCAGGTGCTAGACTTAAAGGCGATATTGATGAAATCACTCGTTTTTTACAACCTCACATCAGCATAGTAGGAGAGATAGGCAATGCACATTTAGAGTATTTTAAAAGTGTTGAAAATATCCGCTCAACCAAACTTGAAGCCTTAAATTCCAAAAGATTAGAAAAGGCTTTTTTACACTCTAGCACCCAAAAAGAAGAAGATAGACTCATCAGCCTTTATGATGATAAATTAAGTCTTATTCATTCAAGTCTTGAAGGTTTAGAATTTAAAGTCGATATAGAAAATAAATCCTATGATTTCAAAAGTCAAATTTTAGGGGATTTTAGCGCGCAAAATCTTTGTGTTTGTATACTTTGTGCTCATTATCTTGGTATAAAACTAGAAAAAATTCAAAAGCAAGTTTTAAATATAAACTCCGTAGAACATCGCTTGCAAGTGCTTTCAAGAGAGCCTAAATTTATCATAGATGATGGTTTTAATGGAAATTTTAAAGGTATGAGCACAAGCTATGAACTTTGTAAAAGCTATAAAGGACGCAAAGTTTTAGTAAGTCCTGGTATAGTGGAAGTAAGCGAAGAAGAAAATATAAAACTTGCTAAAATCATTAATGAGTGTTTTGATCTTGCTATCATTAGCGCACAAATCAATGCTGAAATTTTCAAAAAAGAGTTAAAAATAAAAACCATTATACTTAAAGAAAAAAGCCAGCTAGTTCAAACTCTAGCTAAAGAAACAAAAAACGGAGATTTGATACTCTTTTCAAACGATGCACCTAGCTTTATGTGATTCGCATAAGTATTTGCAAATATCATCATTTTTAATTTGACTTCGTGCAAATACTTCTTTAAACCCTAGTCTGCCCTAAAAGATTATTAAGTCTATCCATTATAGAATTAACATAAGAATCTATACTTTGGCTACTTGCTTTCCAGCCATTAGCTTTTGCTTGATTAAACTGATTATCAAACCAAGCTCCACTATAACCTATGCTTGTATTTTGCCATTTAACCCCTTTATCCATTGCATATATATCTGCATCAAGCCAGCCATCTTGTGCATAACCTTTTAATAAACTTGCAAAATCAACTTTACCTGTCATAATGTCATCGAAATCTACATTAGAGTATTTTGGAATACTTTGTTTGGCAACATTAAGATTATAATTCATTGCTTGCGGTGCAATAGTTGTATTTTTTCCTGCAACCATATAACCACCTTCTGATTTTAAAAAGCTCATAAAAAAAGCTTCTTTAGAATAACTTCCATCTTCATTTTGTGGATAAACTGACATATCAGGATTAAATCCACCTTCCATTAAAGCTCCTTGTGATAAACTTTGAGTTGATATATTTAATTTTTGCGGATAAAAATCAATACCCATCATTCCCATTTGTATTGCTTGAGCTTCATGAAATTCATCATCTGTTTTAAAAACATTAGTTACTTTTGTGTTAGAATGATTAACTAGTCCTAATGCATTATAAGGATTGGATTGATCTGAAAAATCTAAACCTTTATAGCCAACAGAAATATAACCCTTAGGCATAGAATTTATATCTGCTTCACTAAAACTTGTTTTATCATTTTGAAATGCACTTATTACTTGATTAAAGCTATTATAATAGGATTTAACAATAGAAGCCATATCAAAACTATTATAATAGTTTTCACTAGTTTCATCAGCCATATTATGTTGATTAAATCTTTCTATCTCATCTAAAGTAGATTTATGTATCTTAAAATCTTCAGGAAGTCCTGCAGCTTTGTTAAAATCTTCTCCCATAT
>NZ_RYYH01000014.1:0-8764 GCF_004378995.1 Campylobacter sp. US53
TACTCTTTCTATAGCTGAGTTTGGGTTATGCATAGGGTTTCTCCTTTAAAAATGGCTTTGGTTGGTTGTAAAATTATAATAATCCTCAGGCACGCCAATATCTATAAAATAATCATCAAAAATACAAGCTCTAGCCTTTAGTTTTTCATAATTTTCTTGTAAAAACTCTTCAAAAGAAAATTTTTCCTGCAAAGCAAAATCATTAAAAATATCTTTAGTTAAAAGATAAATTCCACCATTGATTAAACCTTGCTTTTTGAATATTTTTTCCTCAAAAGAAATCACAAAACCTTGCTCATTAACATTTACTGTACCATATCTATCAAAATCATTCATTTGCTTTAAGGCAAGACAAATTTTACTTTTATCTAGTTTTAATTTGCTTAAATCTATGTCAAAAAAAGTATCGCCATTTAAAACATAAGCCTCGTTTTTTATAAATTTCAAAGCCTCTTTTATAGCTCCACCCGTTCCTAGAGGCTCTTTTTCGATGCTGTATTTTATTTTTATACCTAAAAACTCATCTTTAAAATACTCTTTTATCACTTCATATTTGTATGATACTGCTAAGATAATCTCTTTTATGCCTTGCTTTTTAAGATATTCAAAAATAAATTCTAAAAAAGGCTTATCATTTATCGGTGCCATAGGTTTTGGAATATCTTTTATAACGCTTTTAAGTCTTGTTCCCAAACCACCGCAAAGTATTATTACTTGCAAGAAAAACCTTTACCAAAAAGCTCTTCTTCGATGATAGCACAAATAATATGCCCTATTAAAATATGTGCTTCTTGAATTCTTGGCGTGCAAGTTGAAGGCACTTTTATACAATAATCACAAAGCTCATTCATCGCTCCGCCACTAGCTCCGCTTAAGCCTATGCTTATGATTTCTTTTTGTTTGCAAAGCTCTAAAGCTTTTAAGATATTTTTACTATTTCCACTTGTTGAAATTCCTATAAAAACATCTCCCTTAACTCCTTGAGCTTGTACTTGTCTAGCAAACAAATTTTCATAACCATAATCATTGCCAATAGCAGTTAATATACTCGTGTCCGTTGAAAGTGCAATACTTGCGATACCAGGTCTATCAAAATAAAACCTACTTACAAATTCCCCTGCAATATGCTGTGCATCTGCAGCACTGCCACCATTTCCTGCAAGCAAGGTTTTATTGCCATTTTTATAAGCTTTTATGACTTCTAATGAAGCATTTTTAATAAGAGTCATTAAATTCTCATCTTTTAAAATTTGCTCTTTTACTAGAATCGATTCTTGAAAATGTTCTTTTATATAAGAATTTAAATTCTCCATGATTTAACTCCCTCTTTTGTAAATGAAAAATCTTGCACCCAGCCTTGTTCTTTGTTTAAAGCTTTGATTAAATTATATTTTTTAGTAGGATCTACAAGGAAAAACATAAATCCACCAGCTCCTGCTCCACTGGTTTTGCCGCTATAAGCGCCATTATCTATAGCAAGTTTATAAATTCTTTCAAGCTCATCATTGCTAACGATTTCTGAAATGATTTTTTTTGACTGCCAAGACTTGCCTAAAATTTTCGCCAAAGTATCAAAATCCGCCTTAAATAAAGCTTCTTTCATCTTTATAGCATCTTGTTTTATAGCGTGCATAGCTTCGAGGGATTTTTCATCTCCAAGCTTTCCTTTTTTATGCTCTTCTATATCCTTTGCTTCTCTTGTGATATTTGTAAAATAAAGCACAGTTCTAGCTTCAAGCTCACTAGCTATCCAGTTTTTAATACGCAAAGGATTAACAATTACTCTTTTATTATCATAAAATTCCATAAAATTAAATCCCCCAAAAGTTGCGGCGTATTGATCTTGTGCTCCACCTACTATACCCAAATCTTCTCTTTCTATCTCATAAGCAAGCTTAGCGATTTCATATTCCCCTAAAGGTAAATTAAGCCATTCTGAAAAAGCCTTTATAACTCCTACAACCAAAGTTGAGCTTCCGCCCAAACCACTACCACTTGGCACATCCGAATAAGTATGTAAAGAAAAACTCAAAGGTTTTTTTACAAAATCTTTTACAATGCGATTATAAATACTTTTAAAAATATCTAATTTTCCATCATTTTCTAAAAATTCTTTACTTTCGTACTCAGAGTAAGAATTTGTATCAGGAGAATCAAAAATGATTTTTCCATCTTCTCTTTCGATCAAAGTGCAATGTATGTATAAAGATATAGTTGCATTTAAAACATAACCTGTGTATTTATCACAATATAAATTTATATCAGTTCCACCGCCTGCTAGACCGAGACGAAGAGGAGTTTGTGTGCGTATAGTTTTCATTGAATTACTACTTATTTTGCTATAATTTATTATAAAAATTATAGCAAAATATACTTAACTTCTATATAATATTATTTAAACATTTGCAAAGCGATTAACTTTCATCATTTTAAACGCTCTTAAAAGTTCTTCAATGCCATCTTCTAAAGTATTATCTGGTTTCCAACCTGTAGCCTCTAATTTAGCATTTGAAACCAAATAGTCTCTTTTATCCGGATCTTCACCTATGCTGGCCGAATGGATATAAAAATCAGGAATATACTTTTTAATCGTTTCAGCAAGCTGTCTTTTAGTCAAATTTGCAGAACTTAATCCCATATTATAAGCCTGACCCTTCATCTTATCATAATTCTCAATTCCATGAATAAATCCTTTAACCACATCGCGAACATGAATATAATTGCGTCTAAAATGCTCTTCAAAAAGCACTATAAATTTATCTTTATATGCACGATAGGTAAAATCATTAACAAGTAAATCAAGTCTCATTCTAGGTGAAATTCCAAAAACAGTAGCCAAACGAAAAGTTACACAATTTCCTTTATCAAGCAAATATTGCTCCGCGTGCACTTTATCGATCCCATATTCTGAGATAGGACGCAAGGGAGATTCTTCAGTGCACATTGCATCTTTTTCTCCTATACCATAACCGCTATTTGTATTGGGATAAATAAATATTTGAGAAGGACTTGCAAAATCACTGATCATTTTCACAGCTTCATAATTGATCATTTTGGCTAACTTTGGATTTCTTTTACAAAGTGGAGCTCCAACCAAAGCAGCTAGAGGAATAATAATATCAGCTTTTGCTACCTCTTGTCTAATAAGATTTTCATCCATAGCATCGCCATTTATAAAAGTAAAATTTTTATTATGAGAACAAGATAAAAGAGAGATTTGATCAAACATCAAATTATCAATAACACAAACTTCATAACCTTTTTCAAGTAAAATCGGTGTTAAAACCGAACCTATATAACCTGCACCACCTGTAATTAAAACTTTTTTTGACATATTTTTCCTTTAAATCGATGGTTTTATCGATTTAAAGGAATTCTGCCTCTCTTAATTTCATTTCTCCAATGATTTAGCAAATCTTTAAGCATTTGTCTAACAGGAATTTCAGCCTTCCAATCGATAAAACTCTTTATTTTACTATTATCAAACATTTGATAGTCAGCATCAATAGGACGCATCCTATCTTCAACTTGTCTTACCTCAATACCCCCCCCCATATCACTAAAATTTAGCAATATATCTATAACTTCAGGGAGCTTAAAAGCCTCTTCTCCTGCTATATTAAAAGCTTCCCCGCAAGGAACTTTCCCTTTTTCACTTTCAAGAGAAAGTAGATAATAAGCCCTTATAGCATCACGACAATCTTGAAAGGTTCTTACACTCGAAAGATTTCCAACCTTGATAACAGGCTCTTGATAACCCGCTTCAATCAAAGCAATTTGTTTTGCAACTGTGCTTTCAAAAAATACATCAGAACGTCTTGGGCCACTATGTGTTCCCATTCTTGTAACAAAAGTGCGAATGTTATAAGCTTCGCCATAAAATCTTCCTAAATAATCAGTGCCGATTTTGCTTATGCTATAAGGACTTGCACCGTGAAAAGCTGTTTCTTCATTAAGTTTAACACCTGCTTTTGCTTTACCATAAACTTCACTTGAAGAGCAGATATGCACTACAGGGTCATATCCATCTTTTGCCTTTAAAATTCTAATGTTTTCCAAAATATTTGCTGTGCCTATGATATTTGTTTGTAATGTTTCTATAGGTATGTCAAAAGAAGTTTTTGGGTAAGACTGTGCGGCCAAATGAAAGATCACATCCGGTCTTTGACTCTCAAAAAGTTTTTGAAGACTAGAGTAATCATTTAAATCTGCATAAAAAATACTGATTCTATCTTTTTTATTGATCCTATCACTTAAATGATAGATATTGTCCATAGGTTCTTGCCAACGCATCATGCCTATAACATCATAGTCTGTGTTTTCTAGCAAGAAATCTGCCATTTGAGATCCAACTTGCCCTGTAAAACCTGTAATTAATGCTGTTTTTTTCATGATTTATCCTTTAAAGCATTGACTTTTTGTTTGTATTATATTGCTAGTAAAAATTATATCTAGTCCAATCTTTCCTTCGGTTAAAATTTTTAAAATCTCTTTTTCAAAAACAATTTTTTCATAAATTGGCATAGCCATAACTATACAATCTATATTTTTTAAATTCTCAATACTAGGCTCTAGTATCAAAATATCAGAATTTTGCAAATAAGTTCCATGTCTTCTTTTATCTTTATCGATAGCACAAACAATTTTTTTACAAATGTTTGTAGATAAATAACTAATTAAAGAATTAGCATGAGACCCACCACCATATATGGCTATTTTTTTATAGTTTAACAATAATTGTTCTAGTTTATTTTTTTCATTAATTAATTCAATGTTTATTGTTTCATCAAAAACTTTAAAATCTTCTTTTGATTGACAAAAATTACTATTTTTTTTAAAGAACCAACCTAGCCACTGACCATCATATAAACTTAGACATTCAAGTAATTCGCATCCAAATTCTTTCATTATATTTATCAATGTTGCATTTTGATAGTATCCACAATGCTCATGACGAATTTCATAAAAACGCTTAGACTCAAAAATATTTAGAATATTTGGGGTTTCCAAATAGATAATCCCATTATTTGCTATAATTTTTACTATATCTTCTAAAAATTTTCTAGGTGTATCTATATGCTCAATCAAATGCCTAGAAATTATAAAATCTATTTTATGAGAAAGCTTTTGATTTATCACATCATAAGAAAAACAACCTTTAATATGTTGAATATTTTGTACATCTTTTAATAGGGTGCTTGGAGTTACAGAAGGATCGACACTATAAATAAATTTAGAATCCTTAGATAAAGCAAAAAGCAAATCACAACCACCTGGTGCTATCTCTAAAAAAATACTATCTTTTTTAGCATATTGTTTAATTTTATCTCTTAAAAATTTTACATATGAATTCATAGTTTTTGAAAGCGTTATAGGAGTAATATACTCTCCACTACAATACGCTTTTTGCATTTTATTATTATCAAATTTCGTATTATAAATATACCCACATTTATTACACTGAACAATCTCTATGTCCAAATCTCCTTTGCAATAATTATCACTTTTTTTATATGGAAATTTCTGTATTTCAGCAACAGAAACAAAAGCATTACTAGCTTCAAACAATTGTTTTAAATCTTCTTCATCTTCACACAATGGACATTTATTCATAATTCCCTCCTTTTATACCACTGATACATCATTTGGATTCCTTTTTCTAAATCAATTTTATGTTTCCAGCCTAAAGAATGAATTTTTGAGCAATCTGTAAATTTCTGCATTGCCCCATCTGGACGATTTGAATTAAAAACTAATTTTCCCTTAAATCCTACTATATTTTTGATTAATTCTGCTAATTCTTTGATAGTGATATTCTTATGCGGACCTATATTTAAATGAGTATTAATAATCTCAGTATTATCACCTTTTAAATCTTTAAAATCTATATTATTCATGATAAATAAACAAGCATTTGCTAAATCTTGACTATGTAAAAATTCTCTTGTAGGCTTTCCACTACCCCAAATTTCAACATTATTCTCATCTACACCAAATTTTTTTAAATAATTCTTAGCTTCTTCAATGGAATCAAATTTTAAATCATTTAATAAGTCCTCATATCGTTTTTCATTTAAAAGCTTAGCTAAATGCATTTTTCTTAAAATTCCAGGCAATACATGAGATTTTTCAAGATCAAATTTGTCATTATTACCATATAAATTTGTAGGAGTGATTGCTATAAAATTTGTATTGTATTGCAAATTATAACTTTCACAAAGCATCAAGCCTGAAATTTTAGCGATTGCGTAAGGTTTGTTAGTATACTCAAGATCTCCACTTAACATTTGCTCTTCACTAGTTGGCAATGTTGCATTTTTAGGATAAACCGTAGTTGAAGCTATGAAAAGTAGCTTTTTTACTTTATGTAAATAAGCATTATGAATAACATTGCACTCTATCATTAAATTTTGATAAATAAAATCAGCACGATAAGTATTATTAGCTAGAATTCCACCCGCTTTAGCTGCTGCTAAAATAACATATTCTGGCTTTTCTCTCTCAAAAAAATCAGCCACAGCTTTTTGATTTGTTAAATCGAGCTCAAAGTGAGTTTTAAAAACAAGATTTTTATAACCTTGTTGCTTAAGTTCATTAAGTATAGCACTACCAACAAGACCACTATGACCCGCTATATAAATTTTAGAATCTTTTTGCATCATTTATCCTTACTCATCGCTAAAATATCACGCTCTGAAAGGATAGGAGAATTTGTTGGCCAATCTATACCAATTCTTTCATCATTCCATGCATAAGTAAATTGATCATGTGCATCCATATATTCTCCTAAATAAGCACATTTATAGTAATACACTGCACTTTCACTACTAACATAATGAGCGTTTCCAAAACCTGCTGGAACTAAAATGATTTGCTGATTATCTTGATTTATGATGAATCTTTCATGCTTCAAATAAGTTGGTGAATCTTTTCTGCAATCAACCACAACTTGATGCACTTCTCCATAGACACAAGTAGCTAACTTATAAGTTTTTACATCACCATGGATACCACGGATAACATTATGTTTAGAATGTATGAATTTATCATGTATAAATTTTAATCCATTTGGCAAAAGATTATCTATAGCTTCACTTGTAAAAGCTGTCCAAATTTCACCTCTTAAATCTCTAAATTTGTTAGGAGTTATAATATACACTCCTTTTAAAATTTTTGATTCTTGTATGTCAAATTCTATTGCCATGATTATTTCCTTTCTTGATTTATTTCTCTCTTCAACCTAGGCACATCTTTGAAGATAAATTTAATATACCCACCCCCATACCAATTCTTACTAGCCTTAATAAAAGCTTCTCCTAGTTTATAAGTAAAACATTCTTTTTCTTTTAAAGCTTCATTATAATCAGGATAAGTTTCTAAAGGAGGTAAAGCTAAATTTGGATTTTTCTTTATTTTAAATTTATAAGCCTTTTGTTCTTGTTTATGTGAAATAACAATACTTAATATTATGAAAGGTAAAGATATAAAACCTAATACACTTTTAGAATTTATAATCAAAGCTTGTCCTAGTTTATAAGAAAGTTGGTTTTGAATTCTTATTTTAGCTTTTCCGTAGTTATTTTGGAAATTTAGTAGATTTTGTTTATTTTCTAAGGATGTATTTAAATTATGAATTTGATTAGTTTGATTACTGAGTTCTTGATTTTTAATTTCTAAAGTTTGATTAAGACTAAGAATATTTTCGTTTTTTGTTTTGATAATATCTGCTATAAATTTAGCTATTCTATCCCAGTATTCCGGTTTCATTTCTCTAAGCTCATAGTTTTCTTTATAATTATTCAAATCTTTTTTGGGAAATAACCTTTCTTTATGTGGGAAAAATTCCTTTCTAACCCATTCATTCGACTCTTCAAAATAATCTATATAAGATTGGTATATTTCTTTTGGTGGTTGAAATTTAAGCTCAGGGTTTTTTGAGGTAAAATATTTATCGAAAAAAGGTATTAGATCATAATATCTAGGATAAATATAAAAACTAGAAAATTTATTAAGAGATGATAGTAATTCCATCCCAATTAAATCTAAAGATATGTTCGAATTGTCAATATTTTCAAATCCTTTTTTATCAATATTGATAATATTCAAAAAATCATAAAGAAGATTTTGTTCAACAAAATCTTCTTTATTAAATGGTCTTATAATAACATTTTCCTTTTTAAAAATATTTAAATACCAAGATAATATTTTTTTATATTCTAGTATATGCTTTAAAAAAGGATTTTGAAAATACTTTTTAAATGCCAACTCATTGTCTGTCCAATTTTTTAAAAATTCTGAACATAAAGATTGCCATACATCTTCGGGAGGTCTTAGATATACAATAATATAAACTTTCATAAAACCTAAAAAATTTAATATTTTTTTTAAATTTAAAACACTATATTGAGAATCAATCATAGCCCAAAAAGCTTCTGATGATATTAGAATATTGTCAACACAACTTGTATTAATTTCTTTTCTTAATAACATAATTTTTTTATCTACGATAAAATCATTATAATTATTGCACAATATACTCAAATCCCAATGTTGAGGATCGTATTCTTTATTCAAAATAAATGATTCTGGATATAAAAAATTATTATATAAAAGAATACTTTTATTTTTATATAAAAATTTTTGAATACTTGTTGTTCCTGTTTTTGGCGTTCCTATATGGATATAAGCGGTTTTCATTGTTTTTTCCCAAGTTTCTTATAAAGCTTAAAAACTCTATAAGGCAATAAGAATAATCCACCCTTAT
>NZ_RYYH01000015.1:0-6791 GCF_004378995.1 Campylobacter sp. US53
ACGGTTTGAACTGATTCTTTAACGGCTTGATTGTCTTGTTCTAAACCTTTTTTAGTAGCAAGGATGTTTTCGTTGATCATTTTGCCCATTTTTCCAAGTTCATCATCGGCTTTGATTGAAATTAAATCAACTTCGTGTTTTTCGTGATTTAAAAAATGAAAGAAATTTTCTAAAGATTTTAAAATAACAGGAATTCTAGATCCAACTATTTTTTTAACGCAGACATAAACTATAATCAATATGACAAGTAGTATAAAAAAAGAAATGATGATAAAAATAATTTCTAGTTTCTTTAAAGGTGCTAAAACTGAATTTTTAGGAGCAGTTACAACCATACTCCAATGACTTGAATTATTTGCAGTGCTAAAAGATGAAACGGATGCATAGCTTAAATCTCCAGTTGAAGCAACATAATCATCTATTATAACAGTTTTGTGTTCTTTAACAGCATTATTGACTAATTCCACAGAGGGATCTTTATTTATATCGCCAAGTGTTTTTAAAATAGCATTATGATTTTTATGAATGGTAATAACACCTTTATCAGTCATTAAAAATCTTAAATCCCCTTCAAAAAAATCTAATTTTGGGTCAAGTATGGTTTCAGAAACTTCAGAAAAATCTAAAGTATATCCAGCAACTCCAATCAATTTACCTTTATTATTAAAAATAGGCATTCCAAAATTAATACCTAGAAAATCTTTTCCATCGTAGTTAAGTTTAGTTGGTGGCCCAACAAATAAACTATCTTTATCTCCATATTTAGCGTTTTTTTCTACTTGTTCTATAATCTTTAAATTACCAAAATTATTTGGCGTTTGAATCGTTTCTATTCCTCCAGATTTTCCACTGGTTTGATCAAAATAAATCATAGCAAAAGTTTTACCATCAGAACTTGTGTATCTTTTATCAATTCCTTGAGCATCCCCTAACACTGAAGTATCTTTTAAATACAAAAAAGTATAAGCTGAATATAAACTACTATCAAATAAATTTTTCATTAAGCTTTCAATCAGATCAGCATCAACTTGATTATTGTGTTCAAACATATCATTTAAGGAAGTTGCGGTTCCTTTTGTAAGTGCAACAGTTTCATTTAGAATGCCTTCCATATAATTGGTATATCTTTTTGAAGCTAAAAATATTGAATCTTTGGCCTCTTTCTCCATATTTTCAGAAATATATATGGAAACTGTTGAAACTAATACGATGATGCCTAAAATTACCCCTATAGCTACAGATAGAATAAGCTTAGTACTTATATTTAAAGAACGAAAATTCATATTTTTTCCTTAACTTTTAAAAATTTATAAAAAAGACGATATGATATTCTATAATTTTTTAAAATGTTCTTAAAAATTTTAATATCTTTTATATTTTTACCGTATGTTAACTTTTTATAAATATAAATATTTAAAATATTAAAATTTTATTGAAGTTAAGAATTATTAATGCAATTTACATTCGAACAAATTTTTATCGCAATGCTATTGACTCTTTTTGCAGGTTTTTCTACAGCTATAGGTTCTATAATAGCCTTTTTTTCCAGAAAAGATGATTTAAGAGTGCTTTCTTTAGGGCTTGGTTTTTCAGCTGGAGTAATGATATACATTTCTTTCATGGAAATTTTACCCACTGCACTTAAAGATTTTAAAAATCACTATGATTCACATTGGGCTGAGCTTTTGGGATTGGCTTGTTTTTTTGGTGGAATTTTAATATCTTTATTGATTGATAAATTAATCCCCGAAGATGTCAATCCTCATGAGCCTAAAAAGGATTTAAGCGAGTTAAAAATTTGTCCCTTACCCCAAAAAGGACAAAATCCTCCGAAATTTCATCCTGGAGAAAAGTTGCATCAGATCAATACTAAAGCTTTAAAACGCACAGGGATTTTTACAGCTTTGGCTATTGCTATACATAATTTCCCTGAAGGTTTTGCTACTTTTATTTCAAGTCTTGATAATCTTACTTTAGGAATTGCTATAGCTATAGCTGTGGCTATACACAATATCCCTGAAGGTTTGGCTGTGAGTTTGCCAATTTACCATGCTACAGGAGATAAGAAAAAAGCTTTTATTTATTCAGCTCTTTCGGGTTTTGCAGAGCCTTTGGGTGCTTTTGTTGGAGCTTTGATTTTATTGCCTTTTATAGGCGATCTTACTTTAGCTATAAGTTTTGCTGTGATTGCAGGAATTATGGTTTTTATATCTCTTGATGAGCTTTTGCCCGCTGCAAAAACTTATGATAAGGCTCATGATAGTTTATATGGACTTATCACAGGAATGGCAATAATGGCTTTAAGTTTAAATTTGCTTGGACAATAGAAAGCCTTGCGGCTTTCTTGCAATTTAATTCACACCTTTTGGCGCATTAAAGGCAGTAAGTTTTGGTAGTTCACCTTTAAATTTTTCTATGTTTACGAGCCCTGTATGAGAGATATTGCCATTGGCAAGTTTTGAAGTTGGCATATCCATGGTTAAAACATTTGCATTTCCACATTTGCAAAGTCCGTTTTCATTAGGATCATACCAAGCACCTTCACAAAGCCTTACAACCCCTTGCATGATTTCATCGCTTACAACAGCCCCTGCTAAAACTTCACCGCGTTTGTTAAACACACGCACTACATCGCCATTTTTTATACCAAGTTTTTTTGCATCTTTAAAATTGATTAAAATCGGCTCTCTATCTTTTATTGCATAAGTATCTCTTAAGCTTGTGTGGCAAAGTTGAGAGTGCAAGCGATCTCTTGGGTGATTTGTGAGTAAGTGGAAAGGTGCTTCTTTACTTGCATTTCCAAGCCATTCAATAGGCTCAAACCAAGTAGGATGGGCTTTGCAATCATCATAATTATAATTTTTAATCGTTTCTGAGTAAATTTCAATGAGTCCTGAATCTGTACCCAGAGCATTTAAGATAGGATCTTCTATAAATTCTGAAAAACGAGTCCATTCTAAACTTTCAGCTGTTGGTTCAAAAGTGATTGGTTCATTTTTAGCCCAAAATTCTTCAAAACTTGGCATAGGAGTAGCAAAAGCTTCGCCAAAACTTTGAGTTTGTTTTAGGGCACTGTTGTAGTATTCTTTGATGAAATCTTTAGCTTTTTTGCCATTTTCTGTGTAGGCATTAAAGACATCTTTTCCATAAATTTTACAAATATCAGAGAAAATTACATAATCATCTTTGCTTTCACCCACAGGCTCAACTGCTTGTTTCATAGGAGCTATATGCATATTTGAATAATCTCCTGTCATGGTAATATCATCTCTTTCATAAGATGAAGTTACAGGCATAACAATATCTGCCATTTTAGCTGTTGGAGTCCAGTAAATTTCATTTACCACAACGGTGCGTGGTTTTCTCCATGCTTTTACATTAGTGTTGGTATCTTGATGGTGCACTAAAGGATTTCCGCCTACCCAGTAAATAAAATCAATATCAGGATAGGTAAGCTTAGAGCCGTTGTGATCTATGGTTTTTCCAGGGTGAAGTAAAGCATCAGCGATTCTTGCTACAGGGAAAGAATAACTCGCTGCATTTTGAAGCCATTCTGCGCCTTCACTTGAAGCTTCTGCTTTGCTTAAGCCTTTAAATTTACCATTTTTCCAAATTCCTAAGCTACCTGCTGTCATACCACCGATCACTCCGCCTTTGCAAGTTGGAACACCGCCATTGCTATAATGGTAGCTTAGTCCAAAACCACCTCCTTTTGTGCCGATTTGTCCTAACATCGCACAAAGAGTAACTAGCATCCAGTGAGGTTGTTCTCCATGATGTGCTCTTTGCATACCCCAACCACTCATAATCATAGTAGGATTATCGTAAAAAGTTTCAGCTAAATTTTTGATAGTTTTTTCATCGATACCGCAAATTTTACTTGCCCATTTGGTATCTTTTTTCACTCCATCTTCTTTGCCTTCTAAATAGTCTTTAAATTTATCAAAGCCTGTAGTGTAAGTGTCTAAAAATTCGTAATTGACTTTTTTCTTAGCGATTAAATGGCTTGCCATACCCATCATTAAAGCTACATCAGTATTTGGGCGTGGAGCTATCCATTTGGCATTTAAAAATTTCGCCGTAGTGGTTTTTACAGGATCTATACAAATTACTTTGATTTTGCTGTCTTTAAGTTTTTCAAAGTATGCCAAACCTCTTTGTTCGTTTGAAGTCCAAGCTATGCGTAAAGTAGAAAGCGGATCAGCACCCCAAATTACAACATATTTAGAATCACTTAAGATATTTTCCCATGAGGTTTGTTGCTCATAAACTTCAATCGATCCTACAACATAAGGCATAATCACTTGAGAAGCCCCTGTAGAATAGTCCCCAGTAGCTCCTACAAATCCACCTGTTACATTTAAAAATCTATGAAGCAAGATGCGTGAGTTTTGCATATTTCCACTTGATTTCCAGCCATAACTTCCACCAAAAATTGCACTTGCACCTTTGCTATCTCTTGTTTTTTTAAGTTCTTTGGCGATAAGTTTGATCGCTTCATCATAACTTACGCGGACAAATTCATCTTTACCACGAAGTTCAGGTTTAGGATTGTCAGGATTTTCAAGGTAGCATTTACGCACATAAGGGTATTTCACACGAGATTTATAAACCATATCAGCAGTGTAGCGCTGTAAAGGATTATCCATTTTTGTAACTTTTTCCCAAGGTTCGCTTTTTACTATTTTGCCATCTTTTATAGTGAGTTTTAAAATCCCCCAGTGTGCTGCGGTGATCACTTCTCCATTTTTTACAAGTCCAAGGCTAACTTTTGAAGCTTCTACTGTTTTTCCTGCACTTAAGCTTGGGATGAGAGGTAAAGCACTTAAGCTCGCTCCAATTTTTAAAAATTTTCTTCTATCTAGCATGCTTTTCTCCTTATTTTGTTTTAAAATCTTTTGCGTTTTTTTGTAAGTATTCTATAACTAGCCATCTGTCTTTTTTATCAATACCTGTTCTATCAGCCATAGAACGGAAAATTGTAGGCCAAGCATTAGCTGTAAATTCTTTTTCTTTGTGGATAGCGTGGCAAATTCCGCAGTTATTTACAAAAAGCTCTTTGGCTCAATTTAACATTTTTTTATTGTCTTTGACAAATTCTTTTTTATCTGCCCAAATTTCAAGACTTACCTTATCCCATTTTCCATCTTTTCCAGTTATTTTTTGAGAGAAATTTAATTTTGTATTTTTAGAAAAAGCTGCAACAATAATTCTTTGAGAGTTATTGAAATAAATTACAGAAGGTGCTTTAGGATTTACATAACCATCAATTTTTAGCAAAACCCTGTTATTTTCGCTTTTTAACACTTCAAAAGGATTTGTAGGTAAAGTCTTCCTATGGCTTTAATATCATCTTTATTAAGATAAAGCAATACAACTTCATCGGTATAGGCGGTATTTTTTGCCCATAAACATGTCGCTAGGACAACAAAAGAAATGAAAATCTTTTTCATTACTAATTCCTTAATATAAACTTGATGTAAATGTATTTTAACACTATTTAATTTAATTATTAATTAATATTAATAAAATATTAATTAATAATTAATAACTTTTTTAGAAAAAATTAAGTACTTTATAGTTATAATTTAGAAAATAAATATACAAGAAAGGAAGACAATGTTAAAATCTATCGGAACTAAATTAACCCTTTCAGTAATTGGAAGTGTTATGGTTAGTTTAATCTTTATGATTGCCATCATATCATGGAAAGTTTCTCAAAATATAGAAAAAGAAGCAGAAATTGCTCTAGATATAGCTTCAAAAAGATATGTAAATTATATGCAATCCACACTTAATGAACCTTTTTTACTCTCTAAAGCATTAGGTGCTAGTATACAACAAGTTATTAATGATAATGGGAACATTGACATTAATGTATTGGAAAATTTAACCAAAAAAACATTAGATTCAAGTATGCATACCACTTATGCTTTTTTGTACATTAAAGATCTTTCAGTCTTATCAGGAAATAAAGAAAAAGACACTCAAAATGGAAATTTATCTATTGTTTATAATGATTCAACTCCGGGGATTGACGGAGGTATTAAAACATTTATACAAAATAAAAATATGTATAACAGTATACCTGTAATCTCAAAAATTGAAAACAATGTGCACAATAAAGAGCAAAAGATTACTTTTGGTTCAGTTAAGCGTCTTGATTATGGTAATGGAGAATTTTTAGGAATAAACTTAGGAATGCCTATTTTTAATCAAAAAGGAGACTTTGCAGGAGTTATTGGTTTCTCTTTAGAGCTTTCACAGATGTCTAAAGCTTTACTTGATCCTTCTTTAAATTTTCATGAAGGAGATTTAAGATTGCTACTTACAGATGATGGAACATTTGTTATTCATGAAAATCCTAAAGCAATTTTGCAAAAAATCAATGAATACAACCATTCTCCTTCTGTAGCTCCTATCTTAAGTGCTATTAAAGAACATAGAGATATTTTAATCAATAATTTTTATACGGCAACAGGTTTAACTAGTTATGCTTCGGTTTCTTCCTTTAGTACATTAGAAAATTCAAGTCATTGGAGTATACTTGTAACAACCCCTAAAAATTCAATTTTAAAACCTTTATATCATCTTCAATTAATTATAGTTGCTGTAGTTGTTATATTTTTAATTATAATTTCGGCTATTGTATATATGTGTATAAAATATATGGTAAGTGCAAAAATTAATTCAATTTTTAAATCTTTACAAAATTTCTTTGACTTCATCAACCATAAAACAAAAAATGTTTCTACTATAGAAGTAAAAAGCAATGATGAATTTGGACAAAT
>NZ_RYYH01000016.1:0-6219 GCF_004378995.1 Campylobacter sp. US53
ATACTTATATAAATACTTACACAAATATTTATACTATTTAATCCTTTATTTAATCCCCTTTTAAGTTTAATTGGTTATACTTTCATTTCCTTTTTTGAAAAAAAGGACTTAAAATCTTTTAAATTATAAAGTTTCACTAGCTTAGTAGATTTTATAAATTAACTCTTTTGGTTTTTATCTTATAAACTAAAAGCTTTTTTATAAATCTTGTTTTTTAATTTAAAAACTTTTCTTTTAAAAATGATTTTTTGTTTTGTTCTTTTAAATTAGTATTGTTATTCAAATCTTATTAGTCAATCTTTGAAATCTAAATAAGTGATCGATTGAGCCAGATAAAGATTTAGGCATAAGCAATTATGTAAAATCTATTCAATCTAATAATTAAAAAGATTAAAAACTTTTCTTTTAATCTTTCATAACTTTTTCTTTGAAGAAAAAGATTAAACTATCTATAATTTTTTATGGAGAGTTTGATCCTGGCTCAGAGTGAACGCTGGCGGCGTGCCTAATACATGCAAGTCGAACGATGAAGCTTCTAGCTTGCTAGAAGTGGATTAGTGGCGCACGGGTGAGTAAGGTATAGTTAATCTGCCCTACACAAGAGGACAACAGTTGGAAACGACTGCTAATACTCTATACTCCTACTTAACACAAGTTGAGTAGGGAAAGTTTTTCGGTGTAGGATGAGACTATATAGTATCAGCTAGTTGGTAAGGTAATGGCTTACCAAGGCTATGACGCTTAACTGGTCTGAGAGGATGATCAGTCACACTGGAACTGAGACACGGTCCAGACTCCTACGGGAGGCAGCAGTAGGGAATATTGCGCAATGGGGGAAACCCTGACGCAGCAACGCCGCGTGGAGGATGACACTTTTCGGAGCGTAAACTCCTTTTCTTAGGGAAGAATTCTGACGGTACCTAAGGAATAAGCACCGGCTAACTCCGTGCCAGCAGCCGCGGTAATACGGAGGGTGCAAGCGTTACTCGGAATCACTGGGCGTAAAGGGCGCGTAGGCGGATTATCAAGTCTCTTGTGAAATCTAATGGCTTAACCATTAAACTGCTTGGGAAACTGATAGTCTAGAGTGAGGGAGAGGCAGATGGAATTGGTGGTGTAGGGGTAAAATCCGTAGATATCACCAAGAATACCCATTGCGAAGGCGATCTGCTGGAACTCAACTGACGCTAAGGCGCGAAAGCGTGGGGAGCAAACAGGATTAGATACCCTGGTAGTCCACGCCCTAAACGATGTACACTAGTTGTTGGGATGCTAGTCATCTCAGTAATGCAGCTAACGCATTAAGTGTACCGCCTGGGGAGTACGGTCGCAAGATTAAAACTCAAAGGAATAGACGGGGACCCGCACAAGCGGTGGAGCATGTGGTTTAATTCGAAGATACGCGAAGAACCTTACCTGGGCTTGATATCCTAAGAACCTTATAGAGATATGAGGGTGCTAGCTTGCTAGAACTTAGAGACAGGTGCTGCACGGCTGTCGTCAGCTCGTGTCGTGAGATGTTGGGTTAAGTCCCGCAACGAGCGCAACCCACGTATTTAGTTGCTAACGGTTCGGCCGAGCACTCTAAATAGACTGCCTTCGTAAGGAGGAGGAAGGTGTGGACGACGTCAAGTCATCATGGCCCTTATGCCCAGGGCGACACACGTGCTACAATGGCATATACAATGAGACGCAATACCGCGAGGTGGAGCAAATCTATAAAATATGTCCCAGTTCGGATTGTTCTCTGCAACTCGAGAGCATGAAGCCGGAATCGCTAGTAATCGTAGATCAGCCATGCTACGGTGAATACGTTCCCGGGTCTTGTACTCACCGCCCGTCACACCATGGGAGTTGATTTCACTCGAAGCCGGAATACTAAACTAGTTACCGTCCACAGTGGAATCAGCGACTGGGGTGAAGTCGTAACAAGGTAACCGTAGGAGAACCTGCGGTTGGATCACCTCCTTTCTAGAGTACAAAGTAATAAGTCTCACAACTATTACTTCAATATATAAACTCAATTGATTCTTGTTTAGATTTCAAAGATTGATGATAAAGCTAATTGTTTATGGGGAATTAGCTCAGCTGGGAGAGCGCCTGCTTTGCACGCAGGAGGTCAGCGGTTCGATCCCGCTATTCTCCACCATTTATTAAGGGCCTATAGCTCAGCTGGTTAGAGTGCACCCCTGATAAGGGTGAGGTCACAAGTTCAAGTCTTGTTAGGCCCACCATAAAAAAGATTTGAATAAAGAAGCTTTAAAATCTAAAGCAAGTATATAAAGTAGATTAAATATAAAATATAAACCCTATACTTAGATTTATTTTTTATCTTTAACTATAAAAGAATATACTTTAATAAATATAAATAGCATATACATTATGTATTTATATTTATAATGATTATATTAATATATATACTTCCTTTAGGTTTTAAACCTAAATGTTCTTTTTAATTATCATTGTTAAGAGTCACAAGCAAGTTTTAATAAAAACAATTTTACAGGACTTGTTAAAGGATAAAACCTATTTATCTTTTCTTTAGTTTAACTTATATCTTTTAATTATCTTTATTTCTATAATAAAGAGAATATTAGATTTAAGATTTATAAATTAAAGACAAGTTTCAAACTCACAGCTTAGTTGAGACTAAATCATTTAGTTTTATATTGAGTGTTTGAATGCTTTCCGTCTTAAGATAAAGAAGTCTTATCATAAAAACTTTAACAAGGAAGTGATGCGTTTTAGAATCAATAATAAAAGGTAAAAAAAGGTAAGCTACTAAGAGCGAATGGTGGATGCCTTGACTGGTAAAGGCGATGAAGGACGTACTAGACTGCGATAAGCTACGGGGAGCTGTCAAGAAGCTTTGATCCGTAGATTTCCGAATGGGGCAACCCAATGTATAGAGATATACATTACCTATATAGGAGCGAACGAGGGGAATTGAAACATCTTAGTACCCTCAGGAAAAGAAATCAATAGAGATTGCGTCAGTAGCGGCGAGCGAAAGCGCAAGAGGGCAAACCCAGTGCTTGCACTGGGGGTTGTAGGACTGCAATGTGCAAGAGCTGAGTTTAGCAGAACATTCTGGAAAGTATAGCCATAGAGGGTGATAGTCCCGTATGCGAAAAACAAAGCTTAGCTAGCAGTATCCTGAGTAGGGCGGGACACGAGGAATCCTGTCTGAATCCGGGTCGACCACGATCCAACCCTAAATACTAATACCAGATCGATAGTGCACAAGTACCGTGAGGGAAAGGTGAAAAGAACTGAGGTGATCAGAGTGAAATAGAACCTGAAACCATTTGCTTACAATCATTCAGAGCACTATGTAGCAATACAGTGTGATGGACTGCCTTTTGCATAATGAGCCTGCGAGTTGTGGTGTCTGGCAAGGTTAAGCAAACGCGAAGCCGTAGCGAAAGCGAGTCTGAATAGGGCGCTTAGTCAGATGCTGCAGACCCGAAACGAAGTGATCTATCCATGAGCAAGTTGAAGCTAGTGTAAGAACTAGTGGAGGACTGAACCCATAGGCGTTGAAAAGCCCCGGGATGACTTGTGGATAGGGGTGAAAGGCCAATCAAACTTCGTGATAGCTGGTTCTCTCCGAAATATATTTAGGTATAGCGTTGTGTCGTAATATAAGGGGGTAGAGCACTGAATGGGCTAGGGCATACACCAATGTACCAAACCCTATCAAACTCCGAATACCTTATATGTAATCACAGCAGTCAGGCGGCGAGTGATAAAATCCGTCGTCAAGAGGGAAACAACCCAGACTACCAGCTAAGGTCCCTAAATCTTACTTAAGTGGAAAACGATGTGAAGTTACTTAAACAACCAGGAGGTTGGCTTAGAAGCAGCCATCCTTTAAAGAAAGCGTAATAGCTCACTGGTCTAGTGATTTTGCGCGGAAAATATAACGGGGCTAAAGTAAGTACCGAAGCTGTAGACTTGCACACAACTTAGATTATTTAAGTTTAGAATATGAGAAACTAAGTTATATGTTTAGTTATATTTTTACTGATTTTTATAGAGTAAAGATAGAAATAAAACTTAGTAAAATCAGTAAAAATATTCTTAGGCTAAAGTTAAGTAGTTTAAGTTGTGTGCAAGTGGTAGGAGAGCGTTCTATTTGCGTCGAAGGTATACCGGTAAGGAGTGCTGGAGCGAATAGAAGTGAGCATGCAGGCATGAGTAGCGATAATTAATGTGAGAATCATTAACGCCGTAAACCCAAGGTTTCCTACGCGATGCTCGTCATCGTAGGGTTAGTCGGGTCCTAAGTCGAGTCCGAAAGGGGTAGACGATGGCAAATTGGTTAATATTCCAATACCAACATTAGTGTGCGATGGAAGGACGCTTAGGGCTAAGGGGGCTAGCGGATGGAAGTGCTAGTCTAAGGTTGTAGGAGGTTATACAGGCAAATCCGTATAACAATACTCCGAGAACTGAAAGGCTTTTTGAAGTCTTCGGATGGATAGAAGAACCCCTGATGCCGTCGAGCCAAGAAAAGTTTCTAAGTTTAGCTAATGTTGCCCGTACCGTAAACCGACACAGGTGGGTGGGATGAGTATTCTAAGGCGCGTGGAAGAACTCTCTTTAAGGAACTCTGCAAAATAGCACCGTATCTTCGGTATAAGGTGTGGTTAGCTTCGTACTAGGATTTACTCCGAAAGCGAAGAAACTTACAACAAAGAGTCCCTCCCGACTGTTTACCAAAAACACAGCACTCTGCTAACTCGTAAGAGGATGTATAGGGTGTGACGCCTGCCCGGTGCTCGAAGGTTAATTGATGGGGTTAGCATTAGCGAAGCTCTTGATCGAAGCCCGAGTAAACGGCGGCCGTAACTATAACGGTCCTAAGGTAGCGAAATTCCTTGTCGGTTAAATACCGACCTGCATGAATGGCGTAACGAGATGGGAGCTGTCTCAAAGAGGGATCCAGTGAAATTGTAGTGGAGGTGAAAATTCCTCCTACCCGCGGCAAGACGGAAAGACCCCGTGGACCTTTACTACAGCTTGACACTGCTACTTGGATAAGAATGTGCAGGATAGGTGGGAGGCTTTGAGTATATGACGCCAGTTGTATATGAGCCATTGTTGAGATACCACTCTTTCTTATTTGGGTAGCTAACCAGCTTGAGTTATCCTCAAGTGGGACAATGTCTGGTGGGTAGTTTGACTGGGGCGGTCGCCTCCCAAATAATAACGGAGGCTTACAAAGGTTGGCTCAGAACGGTTGGAAATCGTTCGTAGAGTATAAAGGTATAAGCCAGCTTAACTGCAAGACATACAAGTCAAGCAGAGACGAAAGTCGGTCTTAGTGATCCGGTGGTTCTGTGTGGAAGGGCCATCGCTCAAAGGATAAAAGGTACCCCGGGGATAACAGGCTGATCTCCCCCAAGAGCTCACATCGACGGGGAGGTTTGGCACCTCGATGTCGGCTCATCGCATCCTGGGGCTGGAGCAGGTCCCAAGGGTATGGCTGTTCGCCATTTAAAGCGGTACGCGAGCTGGGTTCAGAACGTCGTGAGACAGTTCGGTCCCTATCTGCCGTGGGCGTAAGAAGATTGAAGAGATTTGACCCTAGTACGAGAGGACCGGGTTGAACAAACCACTGGTGTAGCTGTTGTTCTGCCAAGAGCATCGCAGCGTAGCTAAGTTTGGAAAGGATAAACGCTGAAAGCATCTAAGCGTGAAGCCAACTCTAAGATGAATCTTCTCTAAGCTCTCTAGAAGACTACTAGTTTGATAGGCTGGGTGTGTAATGGATGAAAGTCCTTTAGCTGACCAGTACTAATAGAGCGTTTGGCTTATCTTTAATAAAGCATCACTTCCTTGTTAAGGTTTTTAAAGAAAACTTTGAATATAGATAATATTTAGAGTTTATTAGAAATCTTTCAAGTAGAGTTTGTATTAGAACTTGCTCTTAACATTGTTTTTTAAGTATTCTATATAAAGACTTATCAAAGATAAGTAAAGAAGAAAGAAAAATAAAAGAAGAAAGAGAATAAAGAAAAAAGTAAAGAAATAAAAGATTAGGCTTTATTCTTAAATTCAGTCTTTCAAAGAATATTTAAATAACAATGTCCGTGATTATACAGATGTGGAAACGCCTTGCTCCATCCCGAACCAAGAAGCTAAGCACATCGTGGGTGATGATACTACGCCTTACTGGCAGGGGGAAAGTAGCTCATTGCGGACTTGTTAAAT
>NZ_RYYH01000017.1:0-5538 GCF_004378995.1 Campylobacter sp. US53
TATCTTAAACCTAAAGATACTCATATAAAAAACCCTAGTAATTCTAAAAGCAATCAACGCATGAATTTCTTAATGAGTTCTACCTTTACCCATTATGGTAATGCAAGCTATAACCAAACCATACTTCAAAAAGATGCCCATATTAGTATGGGAGTTGAGAACACTTATGATTTAGCCTTAAATGGTGCTCCTTATTTAATCGGAGCTATAGCCACTTATGGAGATTCTACAAATAATAGTTTAAATATAGAAGCAGGTAGCAGTGTAGAGTTTTTTACTTCCTTACCTAAAAAAGATAAAAATGGTAATAATACCTTTGATGAAAGAATCACTCGCCTTGTAGGTGGTTTAGCTTATCAAGGTAATGTAAAAAACAATAAAATCTTTATCAAAGATGCTAATATGATTATCCATGGTCCAAGCAAAGCTTATGCTAGTTCAGCTGCTGCTCATATTAGCGCAGGTTATATAGATAGTGGAACAGATAAAAACTTTCAAGCCAGTAAAAACCTTTTAGACATAGATGGTTTTAATCTTGATATGTATATGAACCATGATAAATAACCCCTAGCTTATAATTCTGTTTTATTTGCTGATTTTTGGGGTGGAAAAACCGAACAAGGACAAGCCTTAGATAATACTATCAATTTAAAAGATATTAAAAACCTAAAAAAAGATAAAAACAATGAGAACATTTTTGCTCAAGCTTTATTTAACTTCTATGTAGGAGCTTCTAATAATGGAGAAGCAAATTATAATACCTTTAACATGGAATTAAAACATCCTTTAGAAATCGCTAATAACTTCTTAGGTTATAACCAACATTCTTTTTATGGTGGCTTTGCAACTAAAGGAGCTAATCATAATACCATTAATATTAAAAACGATCTTACCACAACCGATCTTTCTCAAAGCTATAAAGATGCTTTAAATATTGTAGCTGCTAGAACCTTAGAAGGCAGTGCGGATTATAATAAAGTTTATATCAATAATTCTATGTCAACCTTACCTGTATACATTTATACAGCTAAGAAAAACATTCTTAATAATCAAGACTTTTATCCTAGTAGTGCTAATAACAATGAAGTAGTGATTAAAGACTTTGCTTCTTTTAGAAATTTAACTGTATTAACAGAAGCTAAAGAAGCCTCTTATAATACTATAAATTACAACAATGTTCAAAGCATTACCGATGCAAGTAATATAGATAAAGGTTCTAAAATCATCATAAGAGCTTTAGATAAAGCCAATCATAATACCATAGATATAAAAAACCATTCTTCTAATGCAGCTGATAATGCTTATTTGATTATAGCTTATAATGAAGCTGCTTATAATAAAATCATTATCAATGATACTTTATTTGGTGTAGCTTCAGATAAAAGAGAAGGAATTTTAAGTATTATAGCTGGACTTTCAAACAATGCCCATGATAATACCTTAATCATAAACAATCTCAATCTTGATGAGTATAAAAATAACAATTCTATTTTTATAGCTCCTTCAGCCATTACAGGTTTAAGTGAAGCTAAATCTTATAATAATACCTTATATATAGGTGGGAATTTAAATATATTTAAAAACACTTTCATAGATATATTAGCAGGAGCGTTGGTGCATTATGAAGATAATTATAGTGCTTCTAATGCTGTAGCTCCTTCAGATATCAGTTTAAGTAAAAACAATAGACTGATTTTAAATACTAAAGTTGAAGCTAGAATTATTAATAACTTTGAGCATTATTATCTTATTGTATCCAATAAAATCAACACAACTCCCCTTTTGAAGTCATACGATGCTCCTATTAATATTTCTAGCGAGGGAGTATTGGCTCTTTATACCCTCAAAGAGCAATACCCCTACCTTAAAAATAAAGAAATCTTAATTTTACAAAGTGAGCAAGGTTTTATAGATGAAAACTCTAATACTTTAAATCAAGAAGAACTTCAAAGCTTTATTGGAAAAATGCAAAAAAACAAAGAAGATTTTAAACTAAGTTCTATAGATAGATTAAAAAAGATGAATTTACAAAAACTTTCTTATGAAGTAAGAATATCTCAAGATGGCAAAAGCATTTACGCAAAGATAAAATAAATCATTCCTATCTTAAAGATAGGAATCTTTTGCTTGTATTTTTATAAATATAAACAAAAGATTCTTAAATCTTAATCTTACAAAAAGGAGCAAGTCATGAAAAAGTTAAATAAACTTTCTTTGTCTTTAGTTGTAGGTTCTTTACTTTTTACACAAAGCTATGTTTTACCAAGTGGGGGTAAGTTCACTCATGGAACAAGTGGGACTATAAATATAAATGATAAAGTGATGGATATCACAGGAAAAGGACAAAACTCTGTTATCCAATGGGGCGGTGGTTTTAATATAGCAAGTGGTGAAACTGTAAATTTTAATGGTAATGGTAAAAACTATCTCAATATCACTTATGGTTCTAAAAGCTCTCATATAGATGGAAAGCTAGAAGGTGGAAGCAATAATATCTTTTTAATCAATCCTAATGGTATAGTAGTGGGTAAAGATGGAAGTATTAATGCAAATAAAATTGTTCTGTCTGCTTCATCAATAGGGGATAAAGAGATGCAAGAGTTTGCGAGTAGTGGAAATATTGCAGGATATGAATATAAGAAGAGCGTTTCTCCTGTAATTAAGCCTAATATGGGAAATATTATAAACACAGGATATATAAAAAGTGATTATATTGGAATAGTAGCTAAACAATATGCTGATTTTGATAAAGATGGAAATGTAGGAGATTGGGATTCATCAAATGGAATAGTTTTTTTAATTGGTGAATCTGTAAGTGTTGTTAATGGTTTTTGGAATGCTGGATGGGTTAATGGGAATGTATACAATGCCAATGAAGGTGGTTTTGCAAACAATGGAATGCTAAAAGGTAGTACATTTGGAAATTCTGCTGACTATATTAAAAAAAATCATATAGTTTATGAAACTAGCAATCTCATCACTTCAGCAGACATCTCAAACGAAGTTATAAATTCGATTTTCGATGCATTAAAAATCAATTCTTATGTAGATATTAAAAATCTGAATAAATTTTATAAAGAAAACAAGCAAGAGTTTTCAAGTGATGAATTAGCAAACATTAGTCAAAGCATGGATTTTGCTACCGCCTTATATAATCAAGCAAGTTTAAGTGAAAATGAAAGCTTAAAAAATGCTCTTAATTCTCATTATATTACATTAGAAAAAAGCAATCAAGCTATTATTAAAACAAAAGAAATTCTTTCTCAAATTCCTAAAATAAACGAAGAGCAAGAAAAAATTCAAAAAACTTACGATGATGCTGTAGAAACTTATAATAAAGCAGTTGAAGCTTACAATACCGCTTTAAATGGTATAACAGGCAATAATGGCGATAAAGTTCTTGCAGGTTTAAAACAAGCTGTCGATAAAGCTTCTAGTGATTTACAACAAGCTACAACAGCTCTTCAAACTACTACAGCTAGCAATAATTCTAGTTTAGAAAATTCTAATAAAACTTTAGCAAGTGCAAGTATAGATGGAACTAGTCATCTTACAATCAATGGAAAATATAGTGCAAACTATAAGCCAGTATCCATTATAAATTCAGGATCTAACAACTCCAACAACGGAAATGATGGAACCGATTCAGGTGATATTAACAATGGTAACAACAACGGTTCTAATAATAACCCAAATGATACCATAGGACAACAAGAACCTGACATTGCTACAGCTTTGCTTATGCAAACTACAGATGAAGATCCAAATATCAATGAAGATGATAAACAAGCAAGTATAGATGAAGCCAGTACTCAAGAAAGTGGTAATGCTTGTATAGTATCGGATAATTTTAAAGCAGGAAATCCTTGCTCAAGATGATTAAAATCCAAAAGGTTAAAAGCCTTTTGGATCTTGTTAAAAATTAATAAAACAAATAAAATTTAAAGATTAAAAATCAAAAAAGATTGATAATCAATCAAACAAATACAAAAAATAAAGATAAATAAAAAGATAAAAAGAAAGAAAAATAAAAACAGAAAAAGCAAAAAATAAAAAAGATTAAAAACCAAATCTAAAAACAAGATCTTATGAAATCATTAAAAAGGAAAAACACAAATGAAACGCATTATCTTACTATCTAGTTTAGCTATCTTAAGCCTTTATGCTAGTGATACTAAAGATAATAAAAAAACCATACAAATGTTAGAACAATCTCCTTATAAAGAAGATGCTAACTTAAAAAACTACAATAACACTTTAAAAGTAAAAGATGGAGTGATTATCATAGATCATTCTAATACTAGTGATGATAATAATTCAAAAACCACTAACACAAAGAAAAACACTCAAAAAGATAATAACAACACTCAAAAAAATCAACCTAATTTGTCTAATGATAATACTTTAAAAACTAAAATCCCAAATTCAAACACTCCTTCTTTAAAAAATACTTCTAAAGAAGAATCAATTCATAAAGTTAGCTTTAACTTTCATATTACCAATAAAAACATAAACTTTAAAGATCTAGGTTTAGATGAGCAAGTTTTACAAGAAGCCTTAAACGATTACAAAAAAGAAAGTATTTCAGTTCAAGACTTACAAGATATAGCCAAATCATTTCTTATTATGTTCAAGTTAGTGGTTATCCTGCTGCTACAGCTTATATCCCACAACAAGAATTAAAAGATCAAATTCAAATCAATATCACCTTAGGTGTTTTAGGTAAATATGTGGTTCAAAACAATTCTAGTGTAAGAGATTATGCTATAGAAAGTAAATTACCTAATCATAAAGGTAAAATCATCGCTACTAAATTAGTAGAAGATGCGGTTTATAAAGTCAATGAAATGTATGGCATACAAACCCTTGCTTCTTTAAAAGCAGGAGATAATCCAGGTGAAACAGATGTAGTGATAGAAACTACCCCTAGTGATAACTTTGTTTCTGTATTGTTTTATGGGGATAATTACGGTATAAAAGAATCAGGCAGATATAGGGGTGGTGCTAGTATGAGTTTTAATAACATAGCTCATCAAGGAGATAGTCTTAATGCTTATTTGCAAAGAAGCGATGAAGCACAAACTAACTATGGTATAAGCTATACTACTTTCTTAGGGAATTTAAAAATCACTCCAAGTTATTCTAAAGGAAACTATGCTTTAGGAGGAATTTGGAGAGAATTTGACTTTATAGGAACTTCTGAAAATCTAGGTATAGATTTAAAATATCCTTTGTGGATTACAACTTATAATTCTTTTTATTCAACTTCAAGCTATTATCATAAAAAGCTTAGTGATTCTAAATTTGATATTTTAACCTTTGATAAAAGCTCTGATACGATAAGCTTTGGTATAGAAGGAGTTTATAATGGCATTAGCAATGATAGTTTTTCTTATAGTGCTAATGTAAGCTATGGTAATGTTAAAGATGAAGGTATGACTATAGTAGGTATAGGAACAAACAAAGTAGGTGGAGCAGAATTTGGAAAATTTGCTAAACTCAATGTCAATCTTAACAATGCTTATTTCTTTAATGATA
>NZ_RYYH01000018.1:0-3550 GCF_004378995.1 Campylobacter sp. US53
AAATTTACTCTCATTAAATCAATTTTTTCTATAAAATAAAATTTAAATTCAAACCATATAGTTTTATAATAGTTAGTATTTAATTATACTTTAAGTTTAAATATTTTATTATTCCGCTATTTTATTTTTGTATTTTATATTATTTTTAAAAAATAAAAAATATGAAATTAATTTCAAAATAAATCATTTTAAATAAGGAAGGAGAAAAATATTTGAGTAAAAATATTATTTCAAGTAAGGTGTCCATTGGGGGGGGGGATTAGAAAATCCCATTTAAATTCTAAAAAGATAGTTTTATCTTTAGCTGCTATTTCTTTCTTAGCTAGCTGTGCTGATGCTGCATTAAATTCTGAAATAAAAACTTATGATGAAATAAGTAAAAATACTAAAGCTAGATCAGCAAGTGTGTATAGTTCTAGAAATGGAACTAATACGACTATAAATTCTTTGCAAAACGGACAAGTAACTATTACTGGAAATGGAACAACAAATTCCTTAACAATTGGATCAAACGGAACTCTAGGTAGTATAGGTAATAACGATAGAATAATTATCTATGCCCATGCTAGCAACAGTGATACTCTTACTCTTACCAATCTTACCAATAATGGAATCATCAATGGTGCAGTGGCCATACAAAATAGTAAAAAGGACTTTACAGGAACCATCACTGTTAATACCTTTGAAAATAAAAACCAAATCAATGGACAAATTTATATGGGAATTTGGTCAAGTAGTCAAGGAACCCTTAATATAGAAAATTTTAACAATAGTGGAACCATAGCAGGTTCTAGCAATAAAGGAACTGTTTTTTTCGAAGGAAATACTAATATAAAAAGCTTTAGCAACAACGGTCTAATCAGTGGGGATCAAGGTGTAAGATTATCCGGAGGAACTATAAATAGTTTTAATAATAATGGAACTATCAGTGGTAGCTCTTCTAGTATACTTGTAGCAGGTGGCAACATAAAAACCCTTGTTAATTCTGGAACTATAATATCTAACGGTAATCATAATACTAATGCTGGTATAAAACTCGAAAGCGGTGGTACCATAGAAAATATTATCAACACAGGAACTATACAATCAAATTATACTGGTATAGTTGTAACTTATGGTAAATTTAAGGATCTTACCGTAAAAGATGGAGGTGTAGTTTATGGCAAATACGCAGGAATAGCAGTGGGTCAATGGCAAACTTTAGGTAATTTATATATAGATGGGGGTAAAGATACAAAAAAAGATGGCACAGTAAGTGGAATTTATAGCGACAAATATGGAATTTCCTTAGAAACTGGATCAAGCAGTCAAAAAATAGAACTTACCAATGGTGGCATTATACAAGGTAAAGTCAATGGTATAAAATTAGGTAATGCAGCTTCTTTAAGCGGAGAAATGATTTTATCTGGTGAAGGATCTAGAGTAGAAGGCGGAAGTGGTTCAGGTATATCTAATGAAAGTGGAAAAATAACAGGCTCTATAAAAGTAGAAGATGGAGCTACTGTAACTTCTTCTTCAGGCCAAGCCATATCTAATTCTGGCTCAGGAAGTATAACAGGTGGTATTACTGTTAGTGGGGAAAACACTAAACTTGAAGGAAATATAATCAATACAGGTAATGCTTCTATAGGTAGTGATATTAAGATAGAAAATGGAGCTAAGGTAGAAGGTGGTCTTGTTAATCAAGGTAATGGAAGCATCTCAGGAAGTGTTCAAGTAAGCGGGGGCAGTAGTATTGATTCTATTACCAATACGGGTAATGGAGCTATTTCTGGTTCAATTACTGTAGATGAAGATAGCAAACTTGATTCTATCACTAACACCTCTACTTCTGATACAGGTATTTCAGGTTCTATCACTAACAATAGTGATAATAAACTTGAAATTTCTAACTCAGGTAATATCGGTGGTAAGATTGAAAGCACTGGTGGTGCTGATATGGTAATTAGTAATAGTAATGGTGGAACTATTAGTGGCGGTATTAGTTCTTCAGGAAGTGGGAATACTAGTATTTCTAATTCACAAGGCTCAACCATAAATAATGGTATTACTGTTTCAGGATCTGCACAAGTTGAAATCTCTAACCAAGGCTCAGTAGGTAAAGATAGCAATGGTAATACAGTAACTAACAATGGTAGTGGTAGTGTTGGAATTAAAGATTGGGTTGTTTCTACAGATAAAGAAACAGGTAAATTAGACACTGTGGTTGTAGGTGGAAGTGGTAAAGATAATGTAAAAGTAGAAAATATAACCGTTGATCAAAGCAATGTTAATCTTGATGAATTAGGAGATATCAACAATATCATCTCAGGTGTTAATCAAGGCAATATTGGCAATATAGGAACTAATGGAGGTGGAGAAATATCTTTAAGCTATGATCCATTAACAGGAAAACTTTCTACAGATTTTAATCTTAATGCTTCCATATCAGGTGCAACCTTTAGATCTTTAATCTCTACTACTACAAGAAGATCAACCTTTATAGATAATGTTATGGGTAATTCTATGCAAAGCTTTTATCTAGGAAATTCAAGTAGAGCCCAAAGAATGGCTATGTCTGAAAAGGGTAATTTATATGCAGATGCAAGTGATTATATAAAGAGTGATTTAAATAATGGAAACTATGGTTCTAATAAAGAACATTCTTTATTCATCCTTCCTTATTTTTCTTCACAGAATGTTGAACTTTCTTTAAATGAGGAAAGTAAAGGACACACTAAAGGAACCATTATAGGTTATTCTACTTTAAAAGACAGTGGAATATATGGTGTGTATGCAGGTTATGAAGATACAAAGATGAGTTCAACTTATTTTGATATTAATAATAGAACCTATTATGTAGGTTTAAAATACTTTAATATCTTACTTACTACAGAAAAAGGGCAAGAAGTTTATATCAAAGCTCAAGGTAAAACAGCTTTAATTAAAAATGATTTAACTAAAAAAATAGGAAATAATGAAGCTAAAGCAAATCCTAATTCTTATGCTTATGGAGTTAATGCAGGCTTAGGTATGAATTTTATTTCTAATAAAGATATATTCTCCCCTGAAGTAGGTTTAACCTATGAAGGAGGTTATACAGAAGCTTTTAGCATGATTAATACCAAAGGAGAAGCTACAGTTATGGGTGGTGAAAGAACCTATGCAAATTATTTAAATCTATTCTCTACTAAAACAAGCTTTACTTGGTTTAGAGATTGGTTGCCTAATTTAAAAAGCTCAGTAGAACTTGGAGCTAAGCTTAATATCAATCCTAGTGTAAAAGCTAAAGCTAGATTTGGAAATATAAAAGTAAATGATGAGTTTTATTTACCAAGAGTACAAAAATTTGTAAGCACTTCTTTAATCATTCCTGTTAATGAAGCTTTCTATTTTAGTTTAAACTATAATGGAATGTTTGATAAAGATGGCAATACCCATACAGGATTTGCTCAGTTTAATTATCTTTGGTAATCTTATAAAAGATAATACTTAGTTTAATTTAGTTTACTCTCCTACTTGTTAAAAATTTCATCCTGATAATTTTAAAATTATTGGGATGGATGTTTTT
>NZ_RYYH01000019.1:0-2772 GCF_004378995.1 Campylobacter sp. US53
TTTTAGAATTTATAATCAAAGCTTGTCCTAGTTTATAAGAAAGTTGGTTTTGAATTCTTAAAAGAGCTCCTATGTTTGACTTGTCTGAAAAATAAAGTGATTTTAAAAATTTATACTCATTTTTCATACTCCAAGGATCTATATCAAATTCTAAAATAGGAGATGCATGTTTTAACATTTCTGCTATAAAAAGATTTTTCAAAATATCAATTTTTCTAAAGTCATGTTGAAATTCTATATGTTTGATTATATTTTTAATCATTATAATACAACTAGCTATATAGTGATATAATTTTGTTTTATAACCATCATATTGAAAATCTTTATAAACACCACTAATAAATGGAGAGATACTTTCTTTAGAAACCTTTCCTTCATGGCTACAAATGCTATTAGCTCTTATCCTATAGGTATATAATTTCTGATTTAAGATATAAATATACTGGGCGTGGAAAAATAGCATAATGCCAAAATGAAAATCTTCTGAAACAACTTTATCTATAAATTTTAATTTAATCTTTTTTAAAAATATAAAATCAATCATTCCTTGAATGCAAAATGCAAATAGCTTATTATCAAGTTTTTGCATCTCCTCAAACCATTCCAAAGAATGGATCATTCCTTTATCTCTTAAAATCATCCAAGTAAAATTTTCATCTGTTTTATTTTCTTTAACACCATCATATCGCTTTTTCCAATCAAACCAAACCACCTCAACCCCATCCATTCTAGGAACACATTCTTCTATGCAATTTAATTCCCAATAATCATCAGAATCTAAAAAGATAATATAATCAATATCAGGAGCTTTAAAATTTAAAAGTTCATCTTTATTTTTAAAGAAATTTGAACTTTTATATATTTTATAAATATTATAAGGATTATCTTCATTGTCTAGTTTAAATTCTACTAAGGAGTTTTCTTTTAATTCTTGGGTAATGTTTTTAAAATCATATTCTTTGCTAAAGAATTCTATGCCAACATTACGAGATGAAGAAAGTCCTCCATTTTCCTTATCAAAAAGTATAAATCTTTCATCTTTTAAAGTATATTCTTTGGCTATATTGAGTGAGTTTTCATCAGTACTTCCATCATTTACAAGTACAACTTGTAAATTTTTATAAGTTTGATTGATGACACTATCTAAACATTCTCTTAAGTATTTTTCTACATTATAGATTGGGATAACCATACCTACGGTTTTCATTGTTTTTTCCCAAGTTTCTTATAAAGCTTAAAAACTCTATAAGGCAATAAGAATAATCCACCCTTATACCAATTCTTACTAGCCTTAATAAATTCTTCTCCTAATTGATAAGAAAAATGATTTTTTATTTTTAAAGCTTCATTATAATCATCATATGAACTTAAAGGAGGTAAAGCTAAATTTGGATTTTTCTTTACTTTAAATTTATAAGCTTTTTGTTCTTGTTTATGTGAAATAACAATACTTAATATTATAAAAGGTAAAGATAAAAAACCTAATACACTTTTAGAATTTATAATCAAAGCTTGTCCTAGTTTATAAGAAAGTTGGTTTTGAATTCTTAAAAGAGCTCCTATGTTTTTATGAGTTGGAGTAAAATCAGCAGAACATCTTTTTTTATCTCTTAGTTCAAAATTAATATGAGCCCCCTTTCCTCTTCTATAAGCATATTCTAAAGGTTGAGAAAAAATATAATCAAAAAACATCAGTGTTTTTTCTTTGGCATATTGGATAGGATCAAAATTATTTAAAAATACAGGTTCGTTTAACATTGAAAAATATAATTCATCATTGTTATCAATCAATTTAATATAATCAATCAATTCATTCCAAGTGCTAAAATTATGAGCATTTATGAAAGCTTTTGGATTTATTTTATAATCCAATAATTCTTCTGGAATTTTAGGTATCCTTTGATCTATTTCTGCACAAGGTGTCAATTTTTCTTTTATACCCAAACCACATCTTAAGCTAGTATCTCCCCAATAAATAGGAATACAACCAGCTGCAAATGCTTGAAAAATTTTTTCAGAAGTATAGCCTGGAGCGCTAGAATTTTCAAAACAAATATTAAATTTATAATTTTGAAGCCATTTTCTTTTTGTTATATTAAAATCTTCACCATATCTATCGCCTATTGGACCGCCTATGTTATTTCTATATCTACCACCAGAGTCAATATGCTTATATAAAGATAGCTTATCTATAAAATGATCCCTAGGAGTCCATTCTGGTCTACCTGGGTCTGTAATTAAATAAGCACAAAATTTTTTTCTTTTTTCAAAATTATTATAATATAAATGTTTTTGACATGCCATCTCTATATCATCTTTAAGCCACAAAAACTGAAAAGGTAGTCTAATATGTCTATCCGCAAAAGATAAATAATCAAAATCTATGCCATAATCGGCTATATTCCAATTTGTTCTTCTATTTTCTTCTGTATAAAGAATTCTTATGCAATTATAATTTGTATGTCTATTAAATTCGAAAACACTATAAATAATATAATCGGGATCATTACTATACACTATGTTGTATTTTTCACATAGCAATTTAATCAAATAATGATTATAAAAATTTTCTTCATTATCCTCAAGATACCAATCAACCAGCCTTAATTTAATTATCCGCTTGTTAGTCATTTTTTATCCTGTAATTTAAGCTTAAGCTTAAATTTTATCATTAAATAATATAATTTTAACTTAAATAATTTTACAACCAACCAAAGCCATTTTTAAAGGAGAAACCCTATGCATAACCCAAACTCAGCTATAGAAAGAGTA